>CAYGUZ010000153.1:0-5432 GCA_964353215.1 uncultured Flavobacteriaceae bacterium | reverse complement strand
GAAGAAGGTTCATGGGTACAAGCAACGATTGATACGGCTTTGCCCGATAGAACTCCTATGGCAAAGCCTGATTTACGAAAAATGATGCTGCCTCTAGGGCCTGTAGTGGTTTTTGGAGCTAGTAATTTTCCTTTGGCCTATTCTACGGCCGGAGGAGATACAGCTAGTGCTTTGGCATCTGGCTGTCCGGTAGTGGTAAAAAGTCATCCTATGCATGCAGGTACTGGAGAATTAGTAGCCTCGGCAATTGTAAAGGCAGCAGAAAAAACAGGTATGCCAAATGGTGTTTTTTCTAACCTCAACAGTAGCGGTATCGAAGTTGGCAAAAAGTTAGTGGAACATCCACTGTCGAAAGCAATCGGTTTTACAGGTAGTATTAAAGGGGGAAGAGCACTGTACGATATGGCTGCTAATCGCAAAGAACCAATACCAGTTTTTGCCGAAATGGGAAGTGTAAACCCGGTTATATTTCTTCCCTGGGCATTAAAAGAAAAAGGTAAATCTTGGGCGAAAACGTATGCTGGTTCGATTACTTTAGGGGCAGGGCAGTTCTGCACCAATCCCGGGTTGTTGTTTGCCATAGATAGTCCAGAATTGGACTCTTTTATTGAAGAATTGTCTATGGAGATATTAAGGATCGAGCCATTGAGCATGCTTAATCCTCAAATAAAGAAGAATTATAATGCCAATAAGTCTAAAATTCAAAGTGAGACCGGTGTGCAAATAAAAGCTAGTTTAGCTGACAGTCCAGATAATTACGCCAATCAAGCATTGGCTATAGTATCAGGTTCTACATTTATAACAAATAAATCATTGCAAAATGAAGTTTTTGGGCCGTTTTCAATGCTTGTAAAATGTAAAAATATAAGAGAACTCGAAAGTGCAATAACAGTTTTAGAAGGTCAATTAACCGGAACTATTGTTTCTGAAAACAATGAAATTTTCGACTATAAGGAAGTAGTTGCCGCTCTTCAAAATAGGGTTGGCCGTTTGATTTTTAATAGCGTTCCAACGGGGGTAGAAGTATGCCCCGCAATGCAGCACGGCGGACCATATCCGGCATCTACGGATAGTCGGTTCGGAGCCGTTGGTTCTCAGGCCATTTATAGATGGGTAAGGCCCATTAGTTTTCAAGATTGGCCGAATGAATTGTTGCCATTGGAACTTCAAGACGACAATCCACTCGAAATCGACAGAACTTTAAATGGTAATTTAATGCTGAAAAGAAATAGTAAAAGATAATTGAAGAATGGCACTACATAAATTTAAATGTATAGATGCCCACACTTGTGGAAATCCGGTCCGCTTGGTTGTTGAAGGAGGGCCAAGACTAATAGGTTCTTCAATGAATGAAAAGCGGCTACATTTTTTAAAAGAGTTCGATTGGATAAGAACCGGGCTGATGTTTGAGCCAAGGGGCCATGATATGATGAGCGGTAGTATTTTATATCCACCCCATAACCCCAAAAATGATGTTTCGGTACTTTTTATTGAGACAAGTGGGTGTTTACCTATGTGCGGGCATGGAACTATTGGAACTATTACTATAGCTATCGAAAAGGGTTTGATCGTGCCTAAGATTTCTGGGAGAATTAGAATGGAAACACCGGCAGGTTTAGTGCAGATAGAATATCATAGGCCAAAAGACAAAGTTGAATGGGTAAAGCTTACTAATGTAAAAAGTTATTTAGCGCATGAAGGATTGGAAATTAACTGTCCTCAATTAGGAAAATTAGTTTTTGACGTAGCTTATGGCGGAAATTTTTATGCCATTATTGATCCGCAAGCCAATTTTAGCGGAGTACAAGATTTTTCTGCAAGCAAGTTGGTTCAGCTTTCACAAAATATTAGAAAACTGATAAATGAAAAATACCCAGACCAATTTATTCACCCAGAAAATGATTCTATTCGCGACGTTTCCCATCTGCTATGGACTGGCAGGCCATTAAATGCAGATTCTTCAGGTAGAAATGCAGTTTTTTACGGCGATAAAGCAATTGACCGTTCGCCTTGTGGTACTGGCACTTCAGCAAGACTGGCCCAGCTATATGCAAAAGGCAAGTTGCACGTAGGAGAAGAGTTTATTCATGAGAGTTATATAGGTTCTACTTTTGTAGGAAAAATAGAGCGTGAGTCTAGATTAGATGAAAAAAAGGCTATTGTTCCTAGTATAAAAGGATGGGCAAAAATATATGGTGAAAACACCATTACAATAGATACCGAAGATGACCCCTATGCACACGGATTTCAAGTTATTTGAATGGGCAGAAGAATTATAATAATTGGAGGCGGAATTATTGGGCTGTGTTCGGCTTATTATCTTGAAAAAGAAGGTCATGACATTATCATAATAGATAAATCTGATATGAATTCTGGTGCCTCGTATGTAAATGCAGGGTATCTAACCCCTAGTCATATTATTCCTATGGCATCACCAGGAATGATTTCGAAAGGTTTACGATATATGTTTGATTCTAGTAGTCCTTTTTACATGAAGCCAAGGCTAGATAAAGATTTTATTAAATGGGCCTGGTACTTTAAAAAATCGTCAACTACAGAAAAGGTTGAAGAGGCAATTCCTTTGATCAGAGACCTTAATGTGTTGAGTAGGGAGTTGTTTATGGATATTAAAGCATCGGGAGATTTAGGGAGCTTCCACCTTGAGCGTAAGGGGTTGCTCATGTATTACCAAACCCAGGCTGAAGGAGACCATGAAATGCAGATTGCCGAAAAAGCTAGATTTTTAGGTCTAGAAGTTAAGCAATTGAACCCTTCGGGGATACGGAAAATAGAACCCAACATTTCTGTAAACGCCATCGGCGCTATTCATTATGAGTGTGACGGTCATACCACACCAGAAGAGTTTATGAAAAAGATGAAGAACTATCTTGAGAGGAGGGGAGTTCGTATCTGCACGAATGAAGAAGTCGTAAATCTCACAACTTCAAATGGAAAAATCGCTACCGTAGAAACAACTAAAAATGTATACAAGACGGATGACCTTGTTTTTGCTGCAGGGTCATGGTCATCGAATTTGGCCAAACAACTAGAAATTTCCCTACCAATTCAAGCAGGCAAAGGTTATCGAATCGATGTGAAAGAACCAACAGGCATTACAATGCCAGCAATACTAATGGAAGCAAAAATGGCGGTAACACCGATGAAAGGTTTTACGCGTTTTGCGGGTACTATGGAGTTTTCAGGCATAAATTCAAAGATTAGAAAGAAAAGAGTAGCGGCAATAGCAAATAATGCTTCAAACTATTTTAAAGGTCTCCAAATCTCTCAAAATGATAGGGCAGAAGCAAAATGTGGGCTAAGACCAGTAACCCCCGATGGTCTACCCTACATCGGTAAGGCTTCTGGATATAAAAACCTTGTTATCGCTACAGGCCATGCCATGATGGGGTGGAGTTTAGGGCCTATAACGGGGAGTTTAGTAGCTCAGTTAATTTCTAATTCAAAAACTACTTTAGATATAAAAGCATTACATCCTGAGCGAAAATTCAAGTAGAATTTATTCTATTGGGCATAATTTTGATGTTTGGCACTTCATTTGCTTTCCATTTGTTTTAAATCAGAGTATTTTTGTAGTATGATTAAAAGTTGCTCATGTATAATTTTGATTTGCTTAGTATTTAGTTTTCAATCTTTTGCGCAAGACTTAAAACTTTTTACAGTAGCTGATTTTGACCTAAAAGGAAATGTAAAAACCTGTACCGTTATTACGGCTTATGGTAAAGAAGTTTTTGAATTTAACGAAGCGGGTCTTTTAATAAAGTCTACCACTGCTTACAATGAAGCCGATCAAGATATTACCACGTATAAATACAGTAATGGTTTCTTATTGGAAAAACGAATGGAGAGCTATAAAGACAATGTATTGGATGAGGCAAGCTCGATGGCAAATTTCTATGAAATCGATACTACAGGGCAAAAAATCATAAAAGAACAGATTATATCTTACGATAAAGAATTTTTAGAACAACAAGAATTTATTTTCGGAGAAGAGGACAGAATATTAAAAATCATCACCTCTCACGAAAATGCCGTAGATGAAACAAGGATCGACTATACAAGTTTTAAAAATGAACTGACCAAAACACGCTTTACAAATGGCCTAATAGAAAAATCGATTAGAACATCCACTAAAAAATCTAAATTGGAGGGCGACCAGAAAATTGTTTTGACCAAAGACTTTTTAGATGGTGAGCCCAATAAGGCGATTGAGCAGCGTTTTGATGAAAGCGGTAAACTTGTGTATGAAGAGCTGTTTTTAAATGACCTCGTTAAAGGCATTTTTGCCAGTCAAGAAATTCATCTTTTCGAATACGACCAAGAAGGAATTTTAAAAAAAGAGACCATTAAGCAAAAAAATGCAATAGCAACCAAAGAATTCGTTTTTCAGTTTGATGACAATGAGGAAAAAAATTGGGTGAAGAAGATAGTCTTGCCCGACAATACTTATACTACACGAAAAATAGAATACTATCCAAAATTAGAAACAGAGAAATCTCCAGAATAAGCTATTCAAACTGTTTTAATAAACTGGGTTTTATTTCATGCCCGCCATGAAATACCTGTATGTCGTAATTATCCTTAAAAAGATGATCACTTTTTTCTTTCTCATGCTTTAGCCGTTGCTTGGTTAAATATTCATCCGTATCGCCGTAAACAAGATGAATTGAAGATTTTTTGTAATCTATAAAACTGAAATTTTTGGGTTTTAATTCAGAAGGTATTCCCCCTGCATATAGAATAAGACGGTCGAAGATTATCTTTCTTTTTGCTATCCATCTTGAGGCTATTGATACGCCCTGAGAAAAACCTAAAATAATGAGTCTTTTTTCTTCTGGTATTTTTTCAGATTTTATGACTGCATCTAAATATGACAGTACATTATCCATTTCGATTTGAGTATCTTCTTTGGTTAGCCAACTCGCGCCAACATATTTGTATTCCCCATTTAAATAATATTTTGATGGGGCTTGCGGTGCAATAATGTAGTTTCGTTTTGGATTTAATTCTTTGAAAAATCTAAGAAAATAACGACTTAAAAAACCAATACCATGGAACACAATCCAAACGTTTTCTGTCTGTGAGGTTAACGAGTTAAGAGTTTCATAAGAATTGTTGTTGGTAAAGGCAACAGTTTTCTTGGTAGATTCCATGGCTCAAAAATAGCCTCTTTTATTATTGAGGTTATGCTTAATTTTACAAAAAATAAGAATGGACCAGCATAAAGAAAAAATACTTGCCGTTTGTAACGAAATTTGCGGGGCAACCTTAATGGAAACCTTAGCTATTGAGTTTGTAGATGTAGGAGAAAATTTTCTAATTGCAAGAATGCCCGTTAATTCTAGAGTTCATCAGCCAGACGGAGTGCTGCATGGTGGCGCAACCGTAGCTTTGGCCGAAAGTGTGGGTAGTGC
>CAYGUZ010000152.1:0-5451 GCA_964353215.1 uncultured Flavobacteriaceae bacterium | reverse complement strand
TGTTAATGAATGTTTGTCCAGCCGTTTCGATTTAATGTCGGTTCCGGCTTTAACTATTCCCGGCGTATATCTTTCCAAGATTTCTTAATCGAACTTGGCGCGTCTGTTTTTTATATTGATTTTTTTTTGCATGCCTGACAAAAATAAGAACTCTAAAAGTATTGCACCTATTTTTGTAATTATTAAAGCTCATTTTTCGACATAATATCTCATGAAAAAAACTATTCTTTTAGTATCGATAGTAGTATTGGCGTCTTGCGCTGAAACCACGGATAAAAAACTCACAGCACAAGAGATTATTGATAAGGCCATTGGGGTTAGCGGTGGAGAATTGTATAATAAAAGAAAAGTTTCCTTTGTTTTTAGGGACAAAAAATATGTATCTGAAGTACTGGACGGAAAAAAAATACTCAAACGTATTACTTATGCGGATTCGCTTCGTATTACAGATGTGAAAACCCACAGTGGCTTCCAACGGTTTTTTAATGATAGTTTGATTAAGGTATCAGATTCGATTGCAAATAGGTATGCGAACTCCGTAAATTCTGTTCATTATTTTGCCAGACTGCCTTTTGGATTGAATGATGATGCAGTAAAAAAAGAGCTTTTAGGGGAAATAGCGATAAATAACACCTTGTATTACAAGCTAAAAATAACATTCGAACAAAATAATGGTGGTAAAGATTTTGATGACATCTATCTGTATTGGTTCAATAAAAGCACTTTTAAACCAGACTTTTTGGCTTATGAGTTCCATGTAAATGGAGGGGGCATACGTTTTAGGAAGGCCTATAACGAGCGTTATGTTGAAGGAATACGCTTTGTGGATTACAATAATTTAAAGCCTAAAGAAAAATCCGTTTCCATCTTTGAAACAGATAGCCTATTTCAATCAGGCGGATTGGAACTGCTTTCTAAAATTGAATTAGATAGTATAAAGGTTAGTTCATATTAAGCCTAATATCGGTAGCCAAGCTATCAACAAAGCGAACTATAAAAAGACTACCATTGTCTGTATCATCCATAGCTTCATATTTTTCAAAACCAAGTAGTTTGTTTACCATCGCTGGCGTGGTATTACTGTGACCGACTATCAAGACATTTTTGCTTAGGCTTTCTGCTTTTAGAGCCTCAATATCAATTTCGCTTGGGTCGTAATAAGTAACATCAATATTTTTTTTAACAGAAGTAGGGGCGGCCGTCATAGAAGTTCGCTCATAGTTGGTCGAATATATGATGTCTAAATCGATCGGTTCAAAAACCTCTGCCCATTTTATAGCTCTGCCCAAACCATCTTGATTTAATTCGGGGTCTTTATTCGCAGGATCTGTTCTGTCTTTTTCTGCATGCCGTATTAAGTAAAAGGTCGATATAATCGGGTCTACTTTTATTTCTGTATCTTTAGAATTACAGCCAATAATCCCCGTGGCGATAAAAACAAAAAGATAGACTTTAAAAACTTTTATTTCTTTTAGCTTTTTTGAAATTCTCATAATCATTCAACTTTTACAGACCTAAAAGTAGCATTTAATTTTTAGTTTTGAATATGCGAAAAAATATAGTTGTTTTCATGCTGATGTTGTTTTCTTGCATGCTTTTTGCGCAAGAGACCGTGCTACCTGCCGATTTCAGGCAGCACACCTTAACACAATTTAACTCTAGTCTGCTCAATGCTACCTACGCTTTGGATTGGAACAACCCAAGAGCTATTTCGTTGTGGACCAGATGGCAATGGCAGACTATTGATGGTGACCCTACCACCACTTTTGTGAACTATTCGCATAGTTTTAATGAGAAAACCGCAGTAGGATTAGGTTTTTTGCAGCACAATACGGGGATTTTTCTCAATACCGGAGGGCTTCTGAATTTAGCGCAATCATTTCGTTTACAGAATAATGTAAATCTGATGGTCGGCGCTAACATCTATGCGTTTAGCCAAGAATTGGCAGATGAGAACATTAATGCTGCACCAGGCGTTTTAGGGTTGGAGGATATCAACAATTTTGTCGCCCAATTTTCACCAAGTATTCGTTTAAATATAAATCAATTTAATATTGCGGCTACATTAGAAAACGCTTTGGACTACAACTTCTCTGATGGTCAAATGAATGATGACAGCATGGTTTTTACGGGTATCATAAGCAATGATTTTCTTTTAACGCTTTTTCCATCAATGCCTAATAGATTTGTACGACCTTTGGCCTATGTGAAATCTATTCCTAATTACGATTTGCAATACGGCGGAAACGTTCTCTTTTCAACCGCTAAATTTTGGCTTCAGGGTGGATATAATAGCTTTTACGGTACTTCTAGCGGATTGGGTGTTACCTTGTTCGAAAAAGTTTCTTTAGGTGGTCTTGTCGAATTTGGTACGGGTGGTGAATTTAGTGATGCAGACCCTACTTTCGAAATCTTGGCCTCTTATAACTTTGGCAAGCCTAAGAAGTCTCAATACATTGATGAATTGGAGATTGAAGAAGAGGTCAATAAGGAAGAAGAAGACGCAAGAAAAAAAGAAATCGAAGTGGCGAAAGCACTTGAAGATGCAAAGAGAATGGCTTTAGAAGAAGAGATAAAAAGAAGAGCGCAAGATTCCATAAAAACTGCAGAAGCAAATGAAGAATTATTTCTGCAACAACGTCGCCAAGATAGTATAGCTGCTATCGCCGCGCAAACGAAGAAGGTGACTGTTTTGCCAAATGAGAAGTACGAAGAAGTAAGTCGAACGACCATAGAAGGTTTAGAGTCAGGTTTTTATCTCATCGCCAACGTTTTCGGCACTAAAAAGTACTTTGAAGCTTTTGTGAAGAACATGACCGCTAAAGGATTACGACCAGGTTCTTTTTACCGAAGTACAAATAAGTTTAATTACGTATATCTAGGAAAGTACAACACCATTCAGGAAGCCCGTGATGCAAGAAACAGTAAATTGAACGGTAAGTATCCTGATAAGTTGTGGATTTTTAGAGTGATAGGAAACTAGTAGTTTATTTTTTGATTTCTTTTTGAACCAAAAGTTCTAAATAAGCCATCGTATTCACTAGGTATTTTCTATCCCTTGTCATGGTAGCCATGGCAACAGCGCCCTGAAGTATTGTGTAAAGCTGTTTGGCAAATTGCAGGGGAGGAACAGGAATTTTCATTTCGTCAGCTTTAACGCCATTTTCAATGACTAAAGCAATTTTCCCTTCGATCTCTTTTATAGTTTCTTTATTGGCAGCCACCAATAATGAATTATTATGTTGTGCATCAACACCGATATTTAAAATGGGGCAACCGCCCATTTGCATGGTAAAAACATCGTACTGCCTGTAGAAATTTATGAGAGCATATACTTTGTCTAACGAGTCTCCATTAGTTTTTAACAAATCATCAATCTTACTTAAAAGGAGGTTTCTGTTATACTTGAAGGCCTCTAAAGCTAAAGCCTCTTTATTTTCAAAATTACCGTAAATAGCACCTTTGGTGAGCCCCGTAGCCTCGGTTAAATGGCTCATACTAGTGCCAACATAGCCATGTTTGTTAAAAATTGGAGCCACAGTTTCTATAATATACTGTGTAGTGCGTTCAGCTTTGGTAGACATGAATACTGGTTTGTACTAGCTAATATAGAAAAAATATATACTGTATGGTATTAAAAAAGGCATCCAATTGGGATGCCCTTAGAAAAGAAACTAAATATTGTAATTAATCGACTAGTTCATTCTGATTTCTAAAAACTAGTTTTTCATCGAATGCATCTATTAAAATGATACTTTCACCTTTTATACTTCCTGCTAAAAGCTCTTTGGACAGTTTGTTCAAAACCTCTTTCTGAATCAGCCTTTTTATCGGTCTGGCACCATACTGCGCATCAAACCCTTTATTACCTAGATAGGCGATTGCTTGGTCTGTGGCATCTAGGGTGATGTTTTGTTTGAGCAGCATTTTTTTGAGCTGGTCCAATTGAATACCAACTATTTGCTTGATGTTTGCCCTATTCAGTGGGGTAAACATGATGATGTCATCAATTCTATTCAAGAACTCCGGACGGATGGTCTTTTTTAAAAGTCCCAAAACTTCAACTCTAGCCGCTTCAGTAGCGCTGTGCAAATCGCTGTTATTTTCAAATTTCTCTTGAATAATATGACTTCCCATATTACTGGTCATGATGATTATACAGTTCTTAAAATCTGCAATACGCCCTTTATTGTCGGTAAGCCTACCCTCGTCCAATACCTGTAACAATATGTTAAAAGTATCTGGGTGGGCTTTTTCAATTTCATCTAAAAGAATTACGGAATAAGGCCTTCTTCTAACTGCTTCTGTTAATTGTCCGCCTTCATCATAGCCTACATAGCCTGGAGGTGCCCCGACAAGCCTGCTAACTGCATGACGCTCTTGATATTCGCTCATATCTATTCTCGTCATCGCATTTTCATCGTCGAATAAATATGCCGCTAGGGTTTTTGCCAATTCGGTTTTACCGACCCCCGTAGTACCTAAGAACATAAATGACCCAATAGGTTTTTTAGTGTCTTGCAAACCGGCCCTACTGCGCCTTATGGCATCAGATACAGCTTCAATGGCCTCTTCTTGCCCAACGACTCTTTTATGGAGAACATCTTCTAATTGCAATAACTTCTCACGTTCGCTCTGAAGCATTTTTGTTACAGGAATCCCGGTCCATTTGGCAACTACTTCGGCGATGTCTTCATTTGTAACTTCTTCTTTTATTAACGTGCTGCTTTTTTGTTGTTCTTGTAGCGCAAGATTAAGGTTATCCAGCTCTTCTTGGGCTTCCTTTATTTTACCGTAGCGTAGTTCGGCCACTTTTCCGTAGTCACCATTTCGTTCGGCCCTTTCGGCATCAAGCTTATAAGCTTCAATATCTTGTTTTGTCTTTTGAATATTATCGACAACAGTTTTTTCGCTTTCCCACTTGGTAAAGATTTCATTTCGTTGTTCCTTAAAATTGGCCAACTCTAGATTCAGGGCTTTTAACTTGACACTATCATTCTCTCTTTTAATGGCTTCAATTTCAATTTCGAGCTGCATTATTTTTCTATCCAGCACATCAAGTTCTTCTGGTTTTGAATTGATTTCCATTCGAAGTTTGGAAGCTGCTTCATCAATTAAATCAATAGCCTTGTCCGGTAAAAAACGATTGGTGATATAACGCTGTGATAGCTCTACAGCTGAAATCACAGCTTCATCTTTAATACGTACTTTATGGTGTGCTTCATATTTTTCTTTGATGCCCCTTAAGATTGAAATTGCACTTTCTGTATCAGGTTCATCTACGACGACTTTTTGAAAACGTCTTTCCAATGCCTTGTCTTTCTCAAAATATTTTTGGTATTCATCTAAAGTGGTTGCCCCAATAGCGCGTAATTCACCTCTGGCCAAAGCAGGTTTTAAAATGTTGGCGGCATCCATGGCACCTTGCCCGCCACCAGCACCCACTAGGGT
>CAYGUZ010000151.1:0-5452 GCA_964353215.1 uncultured Flavobacteriaceae bacterium | reverse complement strand
TACTTTGTTCGTCTTCGGGGCCAACGCAGCGTTCATCGCCCCAATAAAAATGAATGTTAGACCAGTCTATTTTATTTTTATATTCAGACGCTAAAACGTCAAAAACAACTTTTGGGGTGCTACCACCCGAAAGCGCAACATGAAATGTCTTTTTATCAGCGAGCAAATTAGCAAAGTAGCTAGAGAATTTTTGAGCTACTTCATTTTTATCTTTGTAAATATTTACTTCCAAATTTTTAACTTTAATAGGTCTCGACTTCAGTTTATCTCGAGCTCAACCAAAAAGGCTCGACCTTACATTACATTAATTTTACCTCTTACTGCCAACTGCCAACTTCTTATTGAAACTAGCAAATAACGCAATACCCTGGGTCATCAGCTAGGTTCTCACCTGGGTTTCGCCAATACCCGATACCATCTATTAGTTCATCAGAATTCTCTGGGCCCCAAACCCCCGCTGCATAACCGTACATACGAACATCTTTGCCATTTTTCCAATATTCTAAAATTGGATCAACAAATTCCCAAGCTGCTTCGACCTCATCGGCACGAGCATACAATGTGGCGTCACCTTGCATAGCGTCTAACAAAAGACGCTCATAGGCTTCCATGACATGTGTTTCTGCCAAACTAGAATAGTAGAAATCTAGATTTGCGCGTTCTACCTTAAATCCCTGTCCTGGTACTTTTACCCCAAACTTCATTAATATTCCTTCATCGGGTTGTATACGTATCACCAGTTTGTTGTCTTTATTATTTAAACCAGAATCTTGAAAAATCTGGTGGTGCGGTGCTTTAAAATGAATGACTACTTCCGTCACCTTTGTAGGCATACGCTTCGCAGTTCGAACATAGAACGGTACATCTTTCCATCTCCAATTATCTACAAAAAACTTGATCGCTGCGTAGGTTTCGGTTGTAGAATCAACACTCACTCCCTCTTCTTCACGATATCCTTTCACTTTTTCACCATTGATCTTTGAGGCCACATACTGTCCTCGAATCGTATGGTCATGAAGGGTTTGCTCATCTCTCATAATTCGGAGCGATTTTAAGGCTTTGACTTTTTCATTACGAATTTCTTCCGGTTGGTCACCGATCGGCGGCTCCATAACGATCAAGGATACTATCTGGAGCAAATGATTTTGAAACATATCCCGTAAAGCACCAGATTTGTCATAATAACCACCGCGTTTTTCTACCCCAACACTCTCGGCATTTGTGATTTCTACGTGATGAATATAATTTCTATTCCAAAGTGGTTCAAAAATACTATTGGCAAAACGTGTCACTAAAAGGTTTTGAACCGTTTCCTTACCTAAATAATGATCAATACGGTAAATCTGTGGCTCGGTAAAATATTTCTGCAAGCCAATGTTCAAGGCTTTTCCAGTCTCTAAACTGTAACCGAATGGTTTTTCAACGATTAGCCGTTTCCAACCATTGTTCTGCGTATTGAGTCCTGCATCCGACAAATTTTTCACAATTGGTTCATACAAAGTTGGTGGGGTTGACAAGTAATACATGATATTACCGCTGGTCTTGTACTTATTGTTCAGGTCTTCAACACGTTTTCTAAGCCTACCATAATCCGTATCGTAATCGCTTCCTAAATCCTCATAAAAAAACTTATTGGCAAATTCTTCGATTTCCTTATCCGATTTCTGCTTGAATTTTTCTTTTAGGTACTTACTCTCCAATACGACCTTCTTTCTAAAAGCAGTATCTGTCATATCACTTCTACTGGCCCCTAAGACGATAAAATTTTTAGGTAATTGATTGGCATTAAAAAGGTTAAATAGCGACGGAACCAACTTTCGAGCTGTTAAATCTCCAGAGGCGCCAAATATCACTAGCATTTGGTTTTCTGTTTTCTTCATAGAAAGCACAATAGATTATTTGAGCATAACGAATATAAGGTTTATTTTAGGTTCGGCTAAAGGGCGACAGCACACTTTATGCTTTCTTAATAACAACTTATAGCATGGCAAATACATACGATTTCGGATTGGTAGGATTAGGGGTAATGGGTAGAAATTTTATCCTAAATGTTGCTGATAATGGGTTTTCAGCTTTTGGCAACGATTTAGACCAAGAAAAGGTCAGTGCCCTGATCGAAGAGGGTGGTGATGTCGCTAAGGTCAATGCAACGACCGATGCAAGAGTATTTGTTGAAGCCTTGAGCCAACCACGAAAAATTATGTTATTGGTACCTGCAGGTAAAATAGTGGATGCCGTTATTGAAAACTTACTACCACTGCTAGATGAAGGCGATATCATCATCGATGGTGGAAATTCATTTTACACCGATACCGATAGGCGCGAAGCCTATTTAAAGGATAAGGGTATAAACTTTTTTGGCGCGGGTGTTTCTGGAGGTGCCAAAGGAGCGCGGCGTGGCCCGAGTATTATGCCCGGAGGTTCGCGTGAAGCCTACCAGCACGTAAAACCTATTTTTGAAGCCGTATCGGCTAAATATAAAGGTGAACCCTGTGTAACCTATTTAGGGCCAAAATCAGCCGGAAACTATGTAAAAATGGTACATAACGGCATTGAATATGGTTTAATGCAATTGACCTCCGAGATTTATGACCTGTTGAAAAAAGCAGGTCGCCTAAGTAATCAAGAGCTGCATAAAACCTTTGCTGCATGGAATGAAGGCCGTTTAAAGTCTTTTCTTGTAGAGATTACTTCTGAAATTTTGGCTCAAAAAGATGATTTAACGGATGGGGATTTGGTAGATATGATTCTCGATAAGGCCAAACAAAAAGGAACCGGCAAGTGGACATCTCAAAACGCAATGGACTTGGGTATTCCAGTACCTACCATTGATATTGCGGTTAGCATGCGTGAAATCTCCGCCCTAAAAGATGAGCGCATTAAAGCAGATGAGTTGTACGATAGACCTTCTCCTAAATCAGTAAATAAAGCTGATTTTGTTAGTAAAGCTGAAGAAGCTCTTTATTTTGCCTTTATCATGGCCTACGCTCAAGGTATGCATCAATTGGCCGATGCCAGTAATGAATATGGCTACGAATTGGACTTAGGTGAAATTGCCAAAATCTGGCGAGCTGGTTGTATCATTAGGGCCGGACTATTGGCGGATATTACCGATGCTTTTAAAGCAGATGAAAGGCTGCCAAACCTTTTGTTATCCAACTCGTTTGTTCAAAAAGTTCAAAGCACAGTTAGTGCCGCACGCGAACTCGTGGCTTACGGAGCTACAAATGGTATTCCATTGCCCGGGCTTTCTAATTCCCTTACTTATTTTGATGCGTATACCTCTTCTCGCCTGCCTTTAAACCTTATACAAGGCCAGCGCGATTACTTTGGTTCACATACTTATGAACGAATAGATCGAGAAGGTATTTTTCATACGGAGTGGGAAAAAGAGTGATTCTAAAATGTAAATGAACAAACTAGTACGTTTATCATAACGTTGGCAACATTGCTGAAAATCCAAACATGACTGACTTTTTTAGCACAAGAGAATTAGCTATAATCTTCTGGTTATCTCTTTTCCTAATCTATACGCTAACGAAGAAAAATGTTAGAAATTCATCAATTAAGTTAATTCAAGCATTCTTTCAACATAAGATAATTGTTCTTCTACTTTTAATGATAATATATGTAGAAGTTCAACTATTTGGACTGGTCAAGCTTGGGTTATGGGACACGTCATTATTAAAAGACACAATCTATTGGCCAATGTTAGTTGGATTCCCATTACTAATGAAAACAAACAAGATTGGGTCAGAAAAAAAGTACCTGAAATCAATTTTCAAGGACAGTATTAAAGGAATTGTAATTCTAGAATTTATAGCAAATTTTTATAGTTTCTCATTGGTGGCAGAACTAATTCTTATTCCGATAATGACAATAGTTGGAGTCTCTTCAATTTACACTAAGAACGAACCTAAATACAGAGCTGTCGAAAAACTGTTTAGTAATTTGACTGTGATTTTTGGACTTGTCGTCCTTTCTTATACGGCTTATCGCATCTATCATGGCTTTGGTGATTTTGCAAATTTATCGACTTTAAAAAGTTTTCTTTTACCCATACTATTAACTATTTCATTTCTACCATTTTTATACTTGGTTGCATTATGGTCTTTATACGAAACAATGTTGTATCGAATTGGACATAGACTTGAAAAGAAAAAGGACAAGCGATATTTGAAATGGAAAATGTTCGGCAAATTCTTTTTTAATCGAAAAAAATTACAACAATTTTAAAAGGATTTGGGATTTGAGGCAATACTTTATAGAAAAGATATAAAACGAATCTTTCGCAAAGACCAAGAATAGCGCAAAAGCACAGTTACCAACAATACCTAAAAGTATTGCGGACTTTAGGGCAAAACCGAAAGGTCTGTGTATATTTATAATGTCGCTAAATCTTTTGGGTTTTGCTATATTTTCTTAGAAATCACCGAACTGCGTTTAGCAGGTCGTAACCAATTAGAGAAGAAAATATGATACGTATTTTTAATAAAAAAAATAAATCTTCTGACATTACAATTAGAATTGATAATGATGAACTTTTTATCAACGAAAAAATTATTGAACTACCTATAATTGGCAACAATCTTAGAGAATATCTTGGAAAACCATCTGAAACGGATGGAAACGAAATTCACTGGAAAGATTTAGGCATAAGCACAAATCCACACAAAAATGGTCGAACAGACCATTTGTCTTTACATGCAGACTATAATCCCATGGAAAGTACATCTAAAGCCGAACAAAAGCCTTTTTTCAAAGGAAGAATAATTGTAAACGGTGTAGAACTCAATACTAAAAAATTTGACAATATTACCATGCGGAAATATGAAATTAAGCACTTTACCTATACTGGCAAAAAAAGTCCTTGCTTGATCAGTATTTCGTATAATGAAGTTTTTGATAAAGACTTTGCTAAAACCAAACTAACGAAAGATAAATATACCATCAAGAAATTACACGAAGAACAAATTGAATTTACTGATTTTGGGTTTAAGGTTTGTATTATTCAAAAATTAATGTATAACAAGGAGCTTTTAAAACCAAAATTTGAATTATCCGAATTCATCGAATGGTATGACAAAAGAAAAATTGACATCGATAAGGAAGGTTATGAACCAATTCCGGAAGTGACACAATATTTTAAGGATTTACCTATCCCAAAAAAATATGCATCTGAGATAACAGAAATTAATCAAAACGATGGAGACATTTATTTACAACTTCTAAGATTTGGAAAAGGTTGGGAAAACTATTGGGATATAGAAAGTACAGAAGATGTTAAGCATTTTCCAAAATTGAAAAAAGCTACATTAGCTTACGCAAAAGAAAATGTACTAAAAGAATTAAACGATAAAGGAATTCAAACACAATGGCTATAAAAACTGCCTACAACAAAGCTGGAGTGAAAAACAAGTCTTTTATTCTCTAATTTGAGACATTATTATTC
>CAYGUZ010000150.1:0-5464 GCA_964353215.1 uncultured Flavobacteriaceae bacterium | reverse complement strand
TAAGTGTTTATTAGCTGCAAATGTAAGTTGTTAAGAACTATTAACAAAATCAATTACTTATTTTTTTTAACGCATTATATAGAAAAAATCATACAGTTAAACGATGTTTAGCTCTTTTCCTACTTGAATAAATGCTTGTATCGCATGGTCAAGATGTTCTTTTTCATGTGCAGCGGACAGCTGAACCCGTATTCTCGCTTTGCCCTTAGGTACAACAGGGTAAAAGAAACCAATCACGTAAATTCCTTTTTCAAGAAGTTTATCGGCCATTTGTTGTGATAGTTTTGCGTCATATAACATTACTGGAACTATAGCAGAGTCTCCATCAATGATATCAAAACCTGCTTTTTTCATGCCATTTTTGAAATACGCCGTGTTCTTTTCAAGTTTATCACGCAGTGATGTATCATTTTTAAGCATATCAAAGACTTTGATGGAAGCACCTACTATTGTGGGGGCTAACGAGTTCGAGAACAAGTAGGGTCTTGAACGTTGTCTAAGAATCTCTATAATCTCTTTTTTGCCAGTAGTGTATCCGCCCATAGCTCCGCCAAGGGCTTTACCCAAGGTTCCGGTGATAATGTCTATTTTGTCCAAAACTCCTTTTTCTTCGAGTGTGCCACGACCTGTTTCTCCAATGAAACCTGCCGAATGACACTCGTCAATAAGTATCATGGCATCATATTTTTCTGCTAAAACAGTGATTTCATCTAACGGAGCCAATAGTCCGTCCATAGAGAAAACACCATCGGTAACAATAATCTTAAATCGCGCTTTATCATTATTGGCCTGTTGGAGCTGCTTTTCCAAATCTGTCATATCATTATTAGCGTACCGATAGCGTTTGGCTTTGCATAAACGAACACCGTCTATAATAGAGGCGTGATTCAAAGAATCTGAAATAATGGCATCTTCTGCTGTGAGTAAAGGTTCAAAAACCCCTCCATTGGCATCAAAAGCTGCGGCATATAAAATGGTATCCTCAGTCCCGTAAAACTCGGCTATTTTTTGTTCAAGCTCTTTATGGATATCTTGAGTTCCGCAAATAAACCTTACTGAAGACATTCCAAATCCATGAGAATCTAAAGTGTCTTTGGCCGCTTGCACGACTTCTGGGTGTGATGACAGGCCTAAATAGTTGTTTGCACAAAAATTAATAACCTCTTCTCCGGTAGAGATCTTGATTACTGCGCCTTGGGGCGATGTGATTATTCGTTCCTTTTTGTATAATCCTGCTTCTTCTATTTCTTTTAGTTCTTTTTGAAGATGTTCTTTTATTTTTCCGTACATAGTGTAAATTTATATAAATATTGGCTTCACTGTTTCATTGATATATACAAGAATCATATCCTTTACGATAAGATCCATCCTTTCTAAAACGCTAGCATATTCTAACAATTGATTTTTATGTGTTTCGCTTACACTTCCTGTCTTATAGTCTATTATGGAAACTTCTTTTTCTTTAACGATTAACCGATCAGGACGTAGCAATTGACCTTCTGGAGTTAACAGCTCTATTTCGTTATATACGGTCAGGTTATCTTCAAAATAAGAACTAAGCTGTGCGTGAAAAACGACTTGGTTTAAAATTTCTTTTAGTTGATCTGCATTAGAAGCCGTAACATCACCATCAGTTATAAGCGTTGTAATTGCCGTTTCAATATCATTATAGAAAAAAACTTTAGACAAGGCCTTATGTATCAGATTACCTGTTTGTATGGCTTCTAGCCTATCCATATCCCAAAGCATATTGGCCTTAGTGACTATGCTGAAGTTTGAGTTACTTTTTTGGCTATATATATAAGGTATACTTTGTTCTTCGTCTTGAATGTAGGAAGTTATTTTGTTTTCTAAAAAATCACCAAAACTATAACTCAATCTTTCAGAGTTCCAAAGATGAAGTTCCTTTAGATAATCAATAAATAATTCAGCATAGGTATTGCCTGTATTTTCTTCTGATGAGACTATGAACAAGGCATTTTTAGCCCTAGTCAAGGCTACGTAAAGCACATTAAAGGAATCCAACTCAGATTTTTGAAGTTCATCGTTATAAATTTTAGCAGCGGTATCACCATAATTAACTAAATCTTTATTTGAATTGATAAGCAACTCGTTAAAACCTTCATAAGTTGCAGCATCTACAGGAAGCCAAAGTTTTTTGCTTCTATGATCAATTATTTTTGCATCTGCATAAGGAAAGATTACCACTGGAAACTCCAAGCCTTTGGCCTTATGTACCGTCATTATTTGAACGGCATTAAGACTCTCGGGGGCCTTTACACTTAATTTTGCTTTTTTGCGGTTCCAAAAATGAAGAAAAGAGAAAATACTTGAATCTTCTTTTTGAGAAAAGTTAAAAACTTCATCCATAAATTGCGTCAAGTGCGCATCTGAATTTCCTGCCAGTTGAAAATGGGTAATCGCCAGTTCCAACAAATTATAGGTTGATAATGCTTTTGCAAGCTCAACGTCAAAACCATAGGCTTCTTTCAATAATGATTTAAAGGATAAAAGGTGTTGAATTATAAAATCATGCTCGTTGCCTTCCTCTTTAAATAAATATACTAGCATCGCATACACCGCTTCTTTGTTTTCGAAATTTTCAATGAACTGCAGCAGCGATACTAAAAACGAGACTTCACTATTATTGGCCAATAGTAATGAATCTGGAGAGATTACGGGAATATCTTGCTTGGTCAAAAAGTCTGCAAGCAGAGTCCCTTTTTTGTTGTCTCTCACTAAAATGCAAATATCCTTTAATTCAAAGCCATTGCTCAAAACTCTTTTTAAAAGCTCTAATGTCTTTTCACAATACGGGTCATTTTCTATGGATACATCTTGTTTTACAAAATCAATTTCTACATAGCCGCCATTTTTTGAATTGGTCTTTTGGCGGTTTCCATCTTCAAATAATTTTTTATAATCTGAATTGTTCAGTTTACTTGCTGCGAAGTTGAAGAAACTGTTATTAAAAGCAATAATCTCTTCTTGACTGCGCCAATTGGTGTCAAGGCTCTCAACTTTTGGTTCGAGAACAAACGGATTTGTTTTTAAACTTAGAAGATTCAAAAATTGTTCGGCCCTTCCGCCTCTCCACCTATATATTGCCTGTTTGGCATCACCTACGAGGAGTAAAGATCCTTTTTCTCCACGCTCATTTTCACTTTCTACCGCATTGCCGATTAAAGGTATAAGGTTTTGCCATTGCATTTGAGAAGTATCTTGAAACTCATCTATAAAATAATGGCGGTATTTTTCACCCAGTCTTTCATAGATAAAAGGCACGGGCTGATTTTTTATCTCCTCTGAAATTATGGTGTTGAACTCAGAAATAGGCAAAATGTCTTTTTCTTTTTGCAGTGCTCGTACTTCTTTAGAAATTTCATTCAAGACGGTCAACGGTACAATATTGTTATAGCAATTTTTCAAAAAACTTGACCGGTGAACCTGTTCTTTTATGTTTGTGAAAAGAATTGAAAATTGAGGATGAAGGCTATCTATTTTTGCTTTTATGGTCTCTGGGCAAGTTTTATTGTAAAGCTTGTTCGAGTCAAAATTTTGCTTCCAATTTGTGGTAAAATCTACTTTAAAATTGCCATCGGCCAATCCTTTTATGAATTTCGGAAAAGAAGACCTCGTAAAATCTGTAAACTCAAGCTGGTTGGCATTAATAAGTTCTAAAATTTCTTTAGCATATTTTTTTATGGTCTGTTCAGAGGCTTTAGTCTTATTTTTAATGGTTTTTTGTAAATGGGTAAAATCTTTTATTCCTTTGTTTGCAATGGCTTTTAAATGGTAATTATGATTTTCTTGAAAAAGTAACTTTCCAATTTCAAAAAGGTCATAGGTAATATTCCAGCTTTTGTCATCTTCAATTTTTTCTAGTGAAAAGTCTAGTAACACCTTAGTAAGTTGCTTGTGTTCACCGGCCCGATTTAGTAGTCTGCCAACTGCCTCTTCAAGTAAGGCATCAGTATCAAGAACAACATCGAAACCCTGTGAAATTTTTAGATCCCTTGCGAAAGTGCGAATAATTTTATGGGTAAATTTATCAATGGTAGATACTTCAAAGAAGGCGTAATTGTGGAGTAATTCTTTTAAAACCTGCTTTGACTTTGAGCGTAATTCTAGAGGGGTAACATTAAGGGTGTCAAGCATATCTTTGAAGAAGGCAATTTTGTTTTCAGGCACTTTTTCTTGACTAAATGCATAGAGACTTTCTAAAATTCGTTCTTTCATTTCGGCCACAGCCTTATTGGTAAAGGTAATTGCCAATAACTCACGGTATTTTTGTTTTGAAAAAGGTGCTAGAATAAGTTTTAGATATGCCTTGGTAAGCTGGTAGGTCTTACCCGAACCAGCAGAAGCACTATATATTTTAAAGGCGTTTGTGAGCAAGTGTTTTGCTTGCAAAATACACATTCTTATAGTGTTCTTAACATAAAATTGCATGAATTTTTATGTTAAAACCCGTACTTTTGAAAGACAATAGTAATAACTTAAAAACAAACAATTATGCCTTTTGAACTACCGAGTTTACCATATTCGCATGACGCCTTAGAACCACATATCGATGCCCGTACTATGGAAATACACCATGGGAAACACCATAACGGATACACTACAAAATTAAATGACGCGATTTCAGGAACTGAGCTCGAAGAAAAATCAATAGATGATATTCTTTCTGATTTAGATATGTCTAACGGGGCTGTTAGAAATAATGGAGGAGGATTTTACAACCATTCTCTTTTTTGGAGTGTAATGTCCCCTAACGGAGGAGGAAATCCTTCAGGAGAATTGGCAAGCGCAATAGATGATGCTTTTGGTTCTTTCGATGCCTTTAAAGAAAAATTCAGTGCAGCCGCAGGAACACGTTTTGGTTCTGGTTGGGCTTGGCTTTGTGTACACCAAGGGGGCAAGTTAGAGGTATGCTCTACTCCAAATCAAGACAACCCTTTGATGCCAGGTGTTGGTTGCGGGGGACATCCAATATTAGGACTAGATGTTTGGGAGCACGCTTACTACTTAAATTACCAGAATAGAAGGCCAGATTATGTATCTGCTTTTTTTAACGTAATCAACTGGGATAAAGTGGCCGAGCTATACGCCGCGAACAAGTAAAATAAATAAGTTTTCTAATTAAAAAAGCGTGTCTTTCTGAAACACGCTTTTTTTTATGGAGTTTCCTCAAATTGACATAATAGAAAAGGGCGGAGAAGTCTCCACCCTTTTCGTCCCAAATCTTACCATAAACTTAACCTACTTATGCTATGGCGACACTAAATTACTGGTATTGTGGGAAATAAAAAAAGAAATGTTAAAAAAAATGAAGTTTCTTTTAAAGTAACCTACCTAAGAAAAGTAAAGTAGGAATATGTTAAATAGTTTGAAAGAAAATATCTGTACATAAAAAAGGTGGAGCGCTGCCCCACCTTTTTTCCCCAAATCTTACCATGAACTT
>CAYGUZ010000149.1:0-5471 GCA_964353215.1 uncultured Flavobacteriaceae bacterium | reverse complement strand
TAATTCGAGACTTGGTTATCTGTAATTTGGTGGCTTAGGTTTCAATTAACCTAGAAGTGATTATTGAAAAAGGACGTGGTTACGTTCCTGCCGAAGAAAATAAAAAATCTAATGCTCCAATAGGAAGTATTGCGGTTGACTCGGTTTACACACCAGTCAAAAACGTAAAATATAGTATTGAAAACTTTAGGGTAGAGCAAAAGACCGATTATGAAAAGTTGGTCTTTGAAATCTCTACTGATGGTTCTATCCATCCTAAAGACGCCTTAACAGAAGCGGCCAAGGTTTTAATACACCACTTTATGTTGTTTTCAGATGAGCGTATCACGTTAGAAGCTGATGAGATAGCGCAGACCGAGACTTATGATGAAGAATCACTGCATATGCGTCAACTATTGAAGACCAAATTGGTAGATATGGATTTGTCAGTTCGCGCACTGAATTGTTTGAAAGCTGCGGAAGTGGATACTTTAGGAGATTTAGTTTCTTTCAACAAGAACGACTTAATGAAATTTAGAAACTTTGGTAAAAAATCATTGACCGAATTAGAAGAACTGGTGATTAACAAAGGGCTTCAGTTCGGAATGGATTTGGCAAAGTATAAATTAGATAAAGATTAAATAATCATATTTTGCTCTCCGCAATGGATTTGGTAGCAAGATGATAATATAGAAAAATGAGACACGGAAAGAAATTTAACCACCTAGGTAGAACAGCGGCCCATAGAAAGGCAATGCTTGCTAATATGGCATGTTCTTTAATTGAACACAAAAGAATAAACACTACCGTTGCAAAAGCAAAAGCTTTAAAGCAGTTTATTGAGCCGTTGATTACGAAATCAAAAGCCGAAAACAATCAGACTATTGAAAAAGGAACTCACAATCGTAGAATTGTTTTTAGTAATCTTAGAGATAAGCACGCTGTAACCGAATTGTTTGGTGATGTTGCCGAGAAAATCGGTGATAGACCAGGTGGTTACACTAGAATCATTAAGTTGGGTAACCGACTAGGTGATAATGCAGATATGGCAATGATAGAGCTGGTTGATTACAACGAAATTTATAATGCGGACAAACCTGCTAAGAAAACTACGAGAAGAAGTAGAAGAGGTGGTGGGGCCAAAAAGGCAACGCCAGTACCGGTCGAAACAACAGCAACTGATGACTCTGAAGAATAGTATGTTAATTACTAGTTTAAAATACATTAAAGGATACGCTAAAACGTATCCTTTTTTTATGTTTTTTTGTTAAATTTTATTTACGATATGAAATATCACACAAGAAAAAGAGCACTTATATTATTAGAGGACGGGACTATTTTTTATGGGAAAGCCGTAGGAGATAGAGAAGGAACTGCATTTGGTGAAGTTTGTTTTAATACTGGTATGACAGGTTATCAAGAGATTTTCACGGACCCTTCATATTACGGACAACTTATGGTGGCCACTAATGCCCATATTGGCAATTATGGAACACATGAAGATGAAATTGAATCAGATTCTATAAAAATTGCTGGTTTGATCGTCAAGAACTTCAGCTACAATTATTCTAGGCCAAGCGCAAATGCTAGTTTGTTAGAGTTTCTTGATAAGAACGATTTACTGGCGATCTCTGATGTAGATACTCGGGCTTTGGTAAGTTACATTAGAGACAACGGTGCTATGAATGCAGTTATTTCTACAAGGGTTGACGATATTGAAGCTTTAAAAGCAGAATTAAAAGAAGTGCCAAGTATGAAAGGTTTAGAGCTGGCCTCTAAAGTATCGACTAAAGAACCTTACATCTATGGTGATGAGAATGCAAAGTATAAGATTTCTGCTTTAGATATTGGCATCAAGAAGAATATTCTGCGAAATCTGGCAAAACGCGGCGCATGCGTGAAAGTTTTTCCATACGATACTTCTAAAGAGGAAATGACCGCTTGGAACCCCGATGCATACTTTATCTCGAACGGACCGGGTGATCCTGAGCCTTTAACCGATGCTATTGAAACTACCAAGGCCCTGTTGGAATTGGATAAGCCTTTATTCGGTATTTGTCTGGGGCATCAGGTTTTGGCGCTTGCAAACGGAGTTTCTACCTATAAAATGCATAATGGACATAGAGGTATAAACCACCCTATTTTAAATCTGATGACGGGTAAAGGTGAAATTACGTCTCAGAACCATGGTTTTGCTATTAATAGAGAAGAGGCTGAAGCAAATGGTGACCTAGAGATTACACATACCCATCTAAATGATAACACGGTGGCCGGACTAAAGTTGAAGGGCAAAAATGTATTTTCTGTTCAGTACCATCCAGAAGCAAGTCCTGGGCCGCACGATGCAGATTATCTTTTTGATCAATTTTTCGATGCCATAAAAACAAGTGCTAACTAAAACGTTGTAGTTTATTTTTAGGTTATTATCAGGTAGTTATGTAGTTTTCTTTAAGGCTAAAAGAGCGTCCTTTCGTATCTTCGTTCTTCTTAATTTCAATCACAAATAAATAAAACAATGAGCATTATTATCAATATTCATGCGAGACAAATTTTAGATTCGAGAGGTAACCCAACTGTAGAGGTCGATGTAGTTACGGAAAACGGAGTTTTGGGCCGTGCAGCTGTTCCATCGGGGGCATCTACTGGAGAGCATGAAGCTGTAGAACTGCGTGATGGAGGAGACTCTTTTATGGGCAAGGGTGTTGAAAAAGCGGTCAATAATGTGAATACCCACATAGCAGAAGAGTTAGTTGGTGTTTCTGTCTTTGAGCAGAACTTTATCGATCAAGCGATGATTGATTTAGATGGTACCCCAAATAAATCAAAATTAGGCGCTAATGCTATTCTAGGTGTTTCTTTAGCTGTTGCAAAAGCTGCAGCGGAAGAGTTGGGTATGCCATTATATCGATATGTTGGTGGTGTTAGTGCTAATACACTTCCTGTTCCGATGATGAACATTATCAACGGTGGATCACATTCAGATGCACCTATTGCTTTTCAAGAGTTTATGGTGATGCCTGTCAAGGCGAAAGATTTTAGTCATTCCATGCAAATGGGAACTGAAATCTTCCATAATCTAAAAAAGGTATTGCATGATAGAGGATTGAGCACTGCTGTTGGTGATGAAGGTGGTTTTGCACCTACCTTAGAAGGTGGAACCGAAGATGCCCTGGATACTATTGCAAAAGCTGTTGATAAAGCTGGTTATAAGCTTGGTGATGACGTGATGATTGCTTTAGATTGCGCTGCCGCTGAATTTTATATAGATGGAAAATATGATTATACAAAGTTTGAAGGCGATAAAGGAAAAGTAAGATCTTCTGAAGAGCAAGCACAATACCTAGCCGATTTATGCGCAAAGTACCCTATTATCTCAATTGAGGATGGTATGGACGAGAACGATTGGGACGGTTGGAAAATGCTGACCGATAAAGTTGGTGATAAAGTGCAATTGGTAGGTGACGATTTATTTGTAACCAATGTGGAGCGTCTTTCTCGTGGTATAGAGAACGGAATTGCGAATTCGATTCTTATCAAAGTAAACCAAATAGGCACATTGACAGAAACAATTGCAGCCGTGAATATGGCCAAAAATGCTGGGTATACCTCAGTGATGTCGCATCGTTCAGGAGAGACCGAAGATAACACCATTGCAGATTTGGCGGTTGCGTTGAATACGGGTCAGATTAAAACCGGTTCAGCCTCTCGAAGTGATCGTATGGCCAAATACAATCAACTGCTTCGTATTGAAGAAGAATTAGGTGATACCGCTTATTATCCGCAAGAAAAAGCATTTAAAATAAAGTAGAATTATTTCTATAGTGTAAAAATTGGATTATGGCCTTTCTTCATTTAGAAAGGCTTTTTTTTGAACAATAGATAATGTATATTATGCTTCAAGACCAACTAATTATAGAAAGTATATGAATAGTTTTCTTTTTGCAGCAGCAGAGAACGACGGTATAGCCAATTGCAAAGCTGGCGGAATGGGAGATGTAGTAAGAGATGTTCCCCGTCAAATCTCGGAGAAAGGAGATAAGGTCCATGTAGTTGTCCCTTCTTATGGCAGGTTGCACCAACAAGGGGTTTTAAAGACTAAACTAAACTTTTCGCTTCGCGGGATGATTTATACTGCCGAGTTGTATGAGGTTAAACCGAAAAAAGAGTATCCAAATGTCTATCATTATGTTATTCACCATCCCGAAATAGAGGCGGGGGGTATTGCACATATTTATCATGATGATCCTGAAGAACCATTTTTTACCGATGCCATTAAATATTTTATTTTTTGTACTGCGGTGGCCGAAGCTATAAAGAAAGGGGCTTTCGGCAAATTGGATATTGTTCACCTTCACGATTGGCATTCTAGTGTATTACTTTTTCTTAGAGAATATCATAGAGGCTATGAAAATCTAAAAAGGATAAGATTTGTTTATAGTATTCATAACCTAGCCATACAAGGTATCCGCCCTTTTGAAGATAATTATTCTTCTTTACGAAATTGGTTTCCAGATATTCCTTTTGATGAAAAAGGCTTACATGATTATAGATATCGAGATTGCATCAATTTAATGGCGGTTGGTATCCGTTTGGCAGACGCCGTTCATACAGTGTCTCCATCTTACAAAGAAGATGTAATGAAGCCAAGTTCTCCACCAGAATTTATCGGAGGTGAGGGCTTAGAGAAAGATTTGCAACAGGCAGATAAAGAAAACAGGCTTTTTGGTATTCTTAACGGTTGTAATTATAAGAATATTAATGTTGAAGAAAAAGGGCAGATTTATAGAAATACAGTAAAGGCACTTTTTACGTGGCTACAAGAGGAATCGAAAAAATACAAAGCTGATTTTCTCGCCCATACCGGGGAGAAAATTATGCAATATGTAGATAACGAGCCAAAATTTATTGTTTCGAGTGTAGCTCGATTAACGGAACAAAAATTCTATTTTTTTAAACGTTCTCCAGAGGCTTTTGTTGCTATCTTAAAAAAGCTGGAGAAAATAGATGGAATTTTTATCCTTCTTGGAACGGGAGCCCCAGAATATGAAGAACTGTTTAGGGATATCAGCTACAAACATAAGAACTTCATTTTCACAAACGGACAATCGGAAAATTTGATAGATTCTATGTATTTGGAATCTAATCTCTACTTTATGCCAAGCCTTTTTGAGCCATGTGGTATCAGCCAAATGCTCTCCATGCGTAATGGTAATCCGTGCTTGGTTCACCATACAGGTGGCTTAATAGACACAGTTAAGCATATGGAAACAGGTTTCGGCTTTGATGGTGACACCTATGACCAAAAGATTAAGAACATGCTCTCAACTTTTGATATTGCACTGGATATTTTTGTAAACGATAAGCCTACCTGGAAAAAGATTCAAAATAACGCTAAAAAAGCACGATTTACGTGGCAAAAGTCAGTAGACGAATATTACAAGGTTCTTTACAAAATGTAAGTCTCAAAAATCAAACCGACTATTGTTAAGAAT
>CAYGUZ010000148.1:2051-5493 GCA_964353215.1 uncultured Flavobacteriaceae bacterium | reverse complement strand
ATCCGTTCCTGTACTTACCGCACAGATAGGAAGAGGTAGAATACCCTTTAACAATATAGCTGCATTTGTGGCTTCTTTTCCCAATCCTGACCTTAGGCTTGAACGTACTAAAATATTGAACGTAGGTTTAGATTTCAGGCTTTTTGAGAATTTAGTGAACGGAAGTTTAGAGTACTATTTGAGCAATAGTGAGGATCTAATTTCACCGACGCAACTAAACCCTACCCTCGGTATTGATAATTTATCGATTAATAATGGTGCGTTGAGGAATCAAGGTGTAGACGTAAATCTAACTATAAACCCAGTTAGAACAGATAATTTCAGGTACACCACAACCGGCATATTTAGCTTTAATAAAAGTGAGATTACGCGTGTAGATGTAGAATCTACCCTAGAAGAACGTGTAGGGGGCAATGGGGCATTTATTCTTGGTAGGCCTTTGAATACTGTATTTGCCTATCAATTTGCAGGGTTGGACAATACCGGTGCGCCACAGTTTTTTGACGAAACAGGTAATATTGTGAATGCTCGGGCCAATATCGAGGATTTGGACGCATTGGTAGAAGTAGGTACGCGAACCCCTGTCTATTTTGGGTCTTGGATCAATGAATTTTCATATAAATCACTAAGCTTAAGAATTTTAGCTACTTTTAGGGCGGGCCATATATTCAATAATAGACTTAATCTGTTTCGCCCCGTACCCTTGGCTCGGGCCAATGTGCCCCAAAACTTTGCAAATAGATGGCAAAACCCAGGTGACGAAAACTTTACCAGAGTACCTGCTCTAAGAAGTTTTCAAGAACTCTCGGCTCCTGGATATTTTAATTATCAAGATTCAGATGAATTTTATGATTCTGCCGATGTGTTTCGATTAAGCCAAGTGAATCTAAATTATAGTTTTCCGAAAAGCATAACGGATCGATTAGATATAAACGCCTTTAGCATGGGTTTGCAAGCCGATAACATTGCTTTTTGGGCACCTAACAAATGGGGCGTAGATCCAGATTCAATCTTGTTTCCACTGAGGCCAACAATATCACTTAACCTGTCAATCAATTTTTAATTATGTACCTAATGAAAAATATCGGACGCAATTGTGCTTTGGGTTTTCTTGTTGTTACGATGATTACTTCATGCACTCGAGAGGAGTTTCTAAACATCCAGCCAAGAGGTCAATTTGTACCCAATACGGTGGCTGATTTCAGACTTTTCTTAGACCAAACGGATACCGACCTTAATACAAATGCCAGTTCTAGCGGTTTTGAAGAAAAGCACCAAGTCTCCGCCTATATAAATGATAACTTTTTTATTTCAGAAGAGCTCATCAATGCCGAAATAGGTATAGGGCAGTCGAATATAAGGGCTTACAGGTTTGAAGATTTTATTTTTAATGCGCAAGATAGCGACCCTGATTGGAACCTTTACTATAATCAGATCTACTTGTCTAACTTGGTTCTTGAAGGATTAAAAGAGGTCACTGATGGTACGCCCCAAGAAATTGCGGCACTGGTAGCCGAAGCCAAAGTACACAGGGCCTATGCCTACTTTAATCTTGTTAATTTGTATGCGGAACATTACGACCCGTCATCTGCCGAAACAGATTTAGGTGTGCCGATTAGGGAGGGTATTTCGCTTACTGATGTTAATTTGGAACGTGCGACCGTTGAAGTGGTCTATTCTTTCATTATTGATGATTTACAAGAAAGCTTGGTCAGCTTGCCAGATAGCGTAGATAACCTTTTTTCTTTTAGACCTTCAAAAGCCGCCGCTTACGGACTTTTAGCGCGAATTTTTCTCTTTCGTTCAGAATATGGAAGTGCAAGGTCCGCAGCCGAAAGTGCGCTTGGTATTAATGACGTTCTAAGAAACCTCAACAATGATGGTACCAGTATCTTTAACAACCAAATATTACGACTACCGGCAGTTGCAAACGACCCAGAGGTAATTTGGTATAAAGAATTTTTTGGTAACTATTTTGTTCGTCCAGAGTTTCTATCCATCTATGAAGAAAACGATTTGAGGAGAAGATGGTTCGGAGGTATTAGAACATCCTTATCCGTAAATGTTGACGGATTTTTCTTTGCTGCAAGCAGGGATAATCAGCTGTACATTGATGGAATCAATACTCCTGAGCTATATCTTATAAGCGCGGAGTGCAGCGCGCGACTTGGTGAATTTTCAAGTGCCAACTTGCGTCTTAACCAATTAAGGGAAAGTCGTTTTATAACAGACGGGTATATTGAATTGAATGTCCAAGATGCCGATATCTTATTAGAGTTTATAAAAGAAGAAAGAAGAAGAGAACTCATTGGAGGTACGCATCGCTTTTTCGACCTAAAACGCTACAATAAATTAGATAACGACAATATCACCTTGACCCACCAGATTGGTAATCAGTCGTTTACTTTGCCTCCAAACGATGTAAAGTGGGCATTACCTATTGCTGAGTTGTACATTCAGCAAAATCCAGAAATAGTACAAAACCCTAGAAATTAATTTTAAACTAAATGATTATGAAAAAAATGATTAGATTGACCTTTGTTGTATTGGCAATGGTATTAGCAGGTTGCGGTAGCGACGATGACGAGACTATGGTACAGACTATAGTAACTACTTCAGATCTTACCCTGAATATTTTGGATAATTTGGATAATGGTGCGGTTGTTGGCACCATTACAGGTACCTCTAATATGGGTTCCGTAAGCTTTTCGATTGCCTCTCAATCATCAACAGGTGCCTTTGCGGTGAATTCATCTACCGGAGAACTTTCAATTCAAGATGCGACCTTGATCAGTGCCGCTTTAAACCCTGTAATGACGGTTGATGTCGATGTTGCCAATGGTGAAGTAAGCCAAACGGCTGTGGTTACCATCAATGTCTCTGATTCTTGTAATATTGACCTTAGTGTATTTACGGGCGTTTTAGATTCTTTTACCAACCAATCTTTTGATTTCAACAACAGCAAGTCTGGTGCTGAAGGTGAAACTTGTGGTTCACTTATGTTAACTGGCGACCCTTTTCAACAATTCTGCTTAGAAGATTATAGCGTTGAGCTTTTATTCACTTTTGATGAAGGCAGTACTACCGCAGGCACCATAGCAGAATCGACCCAGACGATAGAGTGTGATTTTGGTACAGGAACAGCTTTTCCTATAACTTTGATTATTTCAGGAACGTTTGATTTAACCGCTGAAGAATTTACTTTAACCGTTGATGACGGTTTCATTGTAAACGAAATTCGGTTTGTTCCAGAAATTCCCGATGCTGATGATGATACCGTTGCAGATGCAGATGACAATTGTGTTAACAATGCAAACACCGATCAAACCGATAGTGATGGTGATGGTATAGGTGATGCTTGTGATGATGATATAGATGGTGACGGTGTCAATAACGATGTGGACAACTGCCCATTATTTGCCAACCCCGACCAAGCGGATAT
>CAYGUZ010000148.1:0-1951 GCA_964353215.1 uncultured Flavobacteriaceae bacterium | reverse complement strand
GAGCGGCTAGTGAAGATTTGGTGCAAGACGTCTTTGTTACACTGTGGAAAGGTGAACAAAAATTCCCCAATGAATTGGCAGTAAAGACGTATTTGTATAAAATGGTTCGCAACAAATGCCTGAACATACATAAGCATAATTTGGTAAAACAGCGGTACGCTGTTATGCAAATCGGAATGAACAATAATAGTGCAGAACAAAGTGCATTGATAGAAGATGAAATCGTAGACTACCTGTACAAAGCAATCAACACATTGCCCAAAAGAAAAAATGAAATTATAAAACTAACACTTAAGGGAATGTCAAATAAAGACATAGCCCAGGTCTTGGATATAAAGATTCAAACAGTGAAAACCCTAAAATATCAAGCGTATACCTTGCTTAGAAACGGTATGCAAAAAAAAGACATTAAAAAAAAAGAATATGAAAAGTAAGACAATAATACTGTACGTTGCTTTTATAATAGCAATGGTGGTTTCCTGCAAACCAAAGAATAGTGCTAAAGAAGACTTGCTTGCTGATGCCGCATATCGATTAGAAGGTTTTGTGCAAGGCATTGATGACGGAGAGATATATTTAATCGACGGAATGGATCGTGATACTATTTTAGTAAGTAATGGTCGTTTTATAGCCGAGGGCAATCTTGAAGAACCATCAAAAAAATATTTGGTACTTACCAGTCAAGATTCGATTAGTAGGGGTATAGATATATTTTTAGAAGCTGGTGAAATGGAATTGATCGTTGATATTGATAAGCACAAAGAATTTACTTTAACAGGTTCTGAAAACCAAAATAAGTTTAATGAATTGAATGAAGAGATGAATTCATTACAATCAGATTTTAAATCTATTCTTGATAATATTGGCAAAATATATCAAAATATGGCAAATAGTCCTTCCAAAGAGAGCCTACAGGCTATGGATTCATTACAACTATATTTTGAATCTAAGGAAAGGATCATTGTGGAGTTCATCGAAAAAAACCCTTCGTCTTTTGTGAGTTTGGACCAGCTTTCAACAATAGCGTCTTCTATGCAAACGGATCAGCCGCGAAGAGTTTTCTCATTACTTTCAGAAGATTTAAGAACCTCTGCCTTTGGAAAAGCTTTGGATAAAGAAATAGCAGGAATCGTTGCGGGTAAAGTAGGAAGCCAAGCTCCTGATTTTACAATAATTGATAAAAAGAACAATAATCTTTCACTTAGTGATTTTAATGACAAATACGTGTTGCTCGATTTTTGGGCAAGTTGGTGCGTACCGTGTAGAAAAGGAAACCCGCATTTAATTGAACTATACAATAAATATAAGCCCTTGGGATTTGAGATTATTGCCATAGCAGACGATATAAAAAACATCAATGCTTGGAACAAAGCTATTGAAAAAGACAAAACGGATATTTGGATAAATACCCTTAGAAACGGTGAAAATACAGGAACTAATCCAGGTGATAAAGAAGAGAAAGATACGCCTGATCAACTTGATATTGCTGCGATGTTCGGAGTTCAATCATTACCAACAAAAATTATTCTTGACCCAGAAGGTAAGGTAGTTTACAGAATAGAAGGATGGAGTAAGGATACTGAGGACACACTCGATGAGAAAATGAAGGAATTCTTTACAGAAGGTGATTAAAGCCTTGTTGGCATAACATTTATAAAACCAAATTTTAAGGAACTGTAGGTATGTTAATCGCTTTCAGAATTTGGGTATGTTTTCGTGAATTAGCTAAAAAAGGGAGACTGATCCAATAAGTTTGCAATTTTGAATGAATAGGGGTAGGGCTTATTGTAAAGCCTTACCCTTTTTCTTTATTCTTATACGCGGTTCGCATGGCTAAACCTATACTAATGCGATCACGTTTTTTTTATTCTATTGTTGAATTTACGTAATTACTGCTTTTTAATAAATTTTTTGATTTTTTCTGCAACTTCAACTGAGTATTCATCTAATA
>CAYGUZ010000147.1:0-5508 GCA_964353215.1 uncultured Flavobacteriaceae bacterium | reverse complement strand
TTCCCGCACCCTACGAACGGTCCGATGTTCAAATGGCACTTGCTTTTTAGCGATAACAAGATGACTCGAACCTTGAATAAAATATACCCTATCAAAAAAATATAAAAAAGCAAGAGGCAACTTCCTTAAAATAAGCTTTCCTAACTGCAAGCCTTTTTAAAGGCAATGAAAATGAGCCCCTATTACAGTTCAGCTATAAATTACTACAGTTCAGTAATAGACATTAGAAATTTAAAGATCCTAGTTGCACTTTTGGCTCATCATTAACAATCAAAATATAAAAAATATGAAAAACTTAGCACTTACTTTAGGAATATTACTAATTGCTTTCACTGTTAAAGCCCAGCAAGAAACTGTTACCGTAAAAGTGACCATTGAAAATGTCTTAAACGATAATGGAAGTGTATTGGCTTCGCTACATAACACCGATACTTTTATGAAAGGAGCTGGAGTTATCGATTTAATAGAGACAGCAAAAAAGGGCGCGATTACATTAAGTTTCGAAAACGTAGAACCAGGCACCTACGCAATTATGGTGCTACATGATGAAAATAATAATCAAAGAATGGATTTTAAGGCCAATGGAATGCCAAAAGAAAACTATGGAATGTCAAACAATGTAATGGTTATGGGCATACCAACATTCGCCGATGCAAAATTTGAAGTTGCAAATGAGGATATGGAATTAACCATTAGGTTTTAGTATTAAAAAATTCATCAATCACTAATGAAAGCCCAGATAATTCTGGGCTTTTTTCATTAGCTATATTGATACTTATTAGAGATAATAATAAGGTTTATCAATGGTTTTTCGTATTTTTATTCTTTAAAGTTATAGCTAATGACTATCACCCAATTACAGTACGTTTTGGCAGTTGCCGAGTACCAAAATTTTACACTTGCGGCACAGAAGAGCTTTGTCACCCAGCCTACCTTAAGTATGCAAGTGCAAAAGTTGGAGGATGAACTGGATGTATTACTTTTTGATAGAAGTAAAAAGCCCATCGCTATTACCGAAGTAGGTAAAAAAATAGTCGCTCAAGCAAAAAATATCGTTGCCGAGGCTGAACGTATCAAAGATATCGTGGATCAATACAAAGGTTTTATCGGCGGTGACTTTACCCTGGGAATTATTCCTACGGTAATGCCCACTTTATTGCCTATGTTTTTACCGACTTTTATTAAAAAATCCCCAAAAGTAAATCTAATCATAAAAGAGCAGGCCACCGATACGCTAATAAGAAACATTCAAGATGGGCATATAGATGCGGCCATAGCGGCCACACCATTAAAAATAGAATTTATTAAAGAAAGGCCCTTATATTATGAACCTTTTGTAGGTTATGTGCCACCGAATCATCGTCTTTCCGGTTCAAAAGAGTTGGCCACGGATGATTTGGAAATCAATGATGTGCTATTGCTTCAAGATGGGCATTGTTTTAGGGATGGCGTCATAAATCTATGCAAATCACCAAAAAAATAGAACCACAGATCATTTTCAAATCGAAAGTGGAAGCTTCGAAACTCTGGTCAATCTCTCCAATGAGGGCATGGGTATGACATTACTGCCATATTTGAACACCTTGGAACTTGATGACAAAAAGAAAGAAAATTTAAAGCATTTTAAAAAACCATCTCCCGCCCGTGAAATTAGTTTGATCTATCATAAAAGTGAGCTTAAAATTCAGATAACGGAAGCTTTAAAAGATGTAATTGCCTCTATAGTTCGCGGGGCAATCACTTTTCAAGATGTAAAAATTATAAGTCCTTTAAATAAATAAACTATTAATTAATTCGCCTGTACCGAAAAGAACACTCTTCTATACAGCCTATAAAACCTAAAATAAGCTTTCCCTCTTGTATAGAGCCCCTATAATTATTGGTTTCTGAAAAACGTATTGAAATACCATCTTCTTCAATCTTGTAAATACCTATTTGCTCATTTTCAGAATTACTTACTTCTGCAAGACCATTTGGTTTGAATTCAATAATAGGACCATCAGTAACATCAGACCAATCGACCGGCCCACCAGGACTTATCTTGGTAGCTTCAAGTTGCCATTTTCCAATAATATTTACGCCAAAAAGTTGCACCGTACGCAGCTCACTTTCAGAACAACTTAAACTAAACAGTATTAAAAAGAGACAACTATATTTCATTTCCTTTTTTTAATAAGAAGCATGATTTCTTAAATGGTTGCGCGATTGAACTAAAAAGCCACCCGTTCGGGTGGCTTTATTTATGCTTTTAATAATAATAAACTTTGATGTAATTCTGGTTTGTCATCAATAAATAGTTTTAACCAGATTTTTAGCTCTTCAATTTCTTGTGGTAATAATAAAGAAATCGCTTTTTTTACTTCTTTTGCGAATAATCTCGCATCAAAACTGACCTTTTGCAAGATAGTCTTGGTATATTCCAACATCGCTCTAGCCATAATGTCAAAAATGATTGTTTATGTTATTAGGTTCTGTACTAAGTTACCCATAAAAGGTATATCTTGAATTATTATAACAGTTAAATATTGGATAAATTGTTGTTAAAGTCGATAAAATATAATTTTCAAGTTGTTTTAAACCAGTTAGTTATATTTAAAAAGTTACTATTGATAGTATTTGTAACGGTATTTGCAGCATGCTCGTCAGCAAGATTACATAAGGTAAAAAGGCAAATAGAAGCAGAGTTAGAAGATAACCGGTTTAGCGCACAGTTTACGGGCCTATTAGTGATTGATTCCCAAACGAACGATACTATAGTAGCCAAAAATTCCGATAAATATTTTATACCCGCTAGCACCGTTAAACTTTTTACTTTGTATGCGGCGAATACGCTTTTAAACGATAAAATACCAAGCCTAAATTATATTGAAAGTAATGATTCACTATATATAAAAGGTACCGGCGACCCAACTTGGCTTCATCCTTATTTTAAGGATAGTACGGCACTATCCTTTTTAAAAAAAACGGCAAAATCTGTAGTACTTTATCTAGATAATTTTAAAGATGGTCCGTTTGGACCTGGATGGGCTTGGGAAGATTATCACTATTATTTTTCCCCCGAGCTGGGGCCTATGCCCTTATATGGAAATGTAGTAACGATTTATGAAGACGAAACCCTAGACGTTTCTCCAAGTGATTTTGCCAAACATGTAAAAAGGAGCAAACCTACAAAGCCTCGGGCATTGCATAAAAATGAATTTACCATACCAAAGTTTCTAAAAGACACCTTGCAAATTCCTTTTATTACAAGCCCTGAACTAACAAAGAAGTTCCTTCAAAAAAGTCTTAAAAGAGAAATCTATCTTTCAAAAAATCCTAGTAACGAACCTTATGAAGTGCTCTATGGTATTTCTACTGATTCGCTCTACAAAAGAATGCTCTACGAAAGTGATAATTTTATTGCCGAGCAATTAATGTTAGTAGCTTCTTCGTCCCTGTCGGATAGCCTAAGTTTTAAGAATACCAGAAATTTTATATTAGATAACCATCTTTCTAATTTGAGACAAGAACCCCGATGGGTAGATGGGTCCGGATTATCAAGATATAACTTGTTTACACCAGAATCTATGGTCAGCGTATTGCATAAACTTTATGCTGAAATAGACACACAACGTTTGTTTGACTTGCTTCCTGCATGGAACAGTAATGGAACGGTTAAAAAACCGAATTCAACTACCGAGTATTTTATTTTTGCCAAATCGGGTTCTATGGGGAATACCTATAATTTAAGTGGGTATTTAAAAACCAAATCTGGAAGGATTTTCATATTCAGTTTTATGAACAACCATTTTAGAATTCCTTCTAAAGAAATACGTTTACAAATAGAAAAGACCCTCATTTCACTTCATGATGCCTATTGATTTTATTTTCATCTGTGTAAGATGCAAACTTTGTAAGCAACACTTTTAGTTTTGGTGATATATATGTCTTACAAAAAGGTTTATCTGGGTTAGAATAAAAGTAATCATGAAATGTTTCTTCAGAAGGTTTAAAGACTCCAAAACCATAAATTTGAGTAATAAGTTTTTCGACAAAATCGGTCTGCAATTCCAGCAGCTGTGATTTCGCATGCTGAAACATCTTATCATCAAAGGTATAAATAGCAGAGCGGTATTTACTTCTCATTGAATGTGCCGAAGTACTTTTATGTGTATGCAAATGCACTTCAACAAGAACTTTTAGAGGTATTTCGTCTGGATTATAGCTGACAATTACCCCTTCAGAAAAAGAATCAATCGCTTCTACTGGAGAAATAAAACCCTGTTCTACTTTATATACCCCTTTTAGTGATTGAAAAACAGCCTCGGTACACCAATGACAGCCACCACCAAAACCTATTTTAGCTATTCTCTCCACTTTTATATGGTCGTAAAAGACTTATCAAAATAACGAATTGATTTGCGCATATTGTAACAGGAGTATTGTTTTCGCATCACAAATCTCCCCAGACGTTATCATTTCTAGCGCCTTGGTGAACGGCAACTCTAAAACCTCGATATTCTCCGTTTCATCCTCAGCACCACCACCCTCACTAACTTTCATTTTTTCTTCATAAGCACCAATAAACAAATACAAAATCTCTGTTACTGAACCGGGCGACATGTACGTTTTAAAAACCCTCTGAATATTGTCAATTTTGTAGCCTGTTTCTTCTTCGGTTTCTTTTTTGATACAATCCTCAGGATTATCACCATCTAACAGTCCTGCGCAAACTTCTATCATCATACCATCTTCATTACCGTTAACATAGGTTGGCATTCTAAATTGTTTGGTCAATACAACCGTTCCTTTATCCCTATTGTACAATAAAATACCTGCACCATTACCACGGTCATAAGCTTCACGATGTTGTGTTTCCCAACTACCGTCAGTTTTTTGATAATCAAAAGTGAATTTATTTAAAGTGTACCAGTTATCTGACAACAACTCTTTTTTAATATTCTTTATATTCTCGTTTTTCAAGTATCGTTTTTTATCTGTTATACCGTTACGGCTTTATTCAAATACCTGCGGAATGGAAGCATCTCTTTGTAAACCTCAACTACTATTTCTTCAAAATCATCTTTTAGTACTTCGTTTGTGGAAAACTCCATGGCCACGGCGAAGGTTTTGTTGCGCAGTAAATCTATATGTGGATGATCATTGGAAAATCCTTTGGGCGAATTCGTCAATTTTACATCTTCATAAAGTCCACCAAAAGTTTGCTTAAAGGATTTTTTATTTAAAATCTTTTTTAGCTCTTCGCCATCATAGTCGATTGCCTCACGAATACTTTTTAGCCTCTTTGGGTCAGGTCGCCATAAACCTCCAGCGAACATGGAACGTTCAATGCCAATTTCAATATAAAAGTCTCCTGTATTGGGTCGTTTGTCCAATCCTGCTCCAAAATGGTCTTTATAAATCGGTTTATTGGGGTGGAACATTAAGTTGTTATTGATACGATTGATGCCTTTTTTACCCGGGGTGTCATAATATTCGTCATCAATGGCGGCAAGCTTGGTATTCATC
>CAYGUZ010000146.1:0-5515 GCA_964353215.1 uncultured Flavobacteriaceae bacterium | reverse complement strand
ATGACCTCTATAGGCGGTTAAGATGAGTTGAAACCAAAACGTTTTTAAGCAATGCAGACTAAAATATCAATTCTTAATGGCTTAGTACTGTCTGGGGGTAAAAGTACCAGAATGGGTAACGATAAGGGCCTTATTGAGTATCATGGTATACCACAACGAGAATATTTGTATAGTTTACTTGAAAGTCTCTGTGACAAAACCTTTTTAAGTATACGAGAAGAACAACGTAAGGAATTGGTGTCCAATTTCAATTGTGTTGTAGACCGAAATGAATATAGGGGTCCGTTAAATGGTATTTTAAGTGCTCATAAAGAATATTCAGAAAATGCTTGGCTGGTTGTTGCCTGCGATTTACCATTACTTAATGCCCATACTCTTGAGAAGTTGATTTCAGAAAGAGATACCAATAAAGTCGCTACAGCTTACGCCACCAAGAAGAGCAGCTTACCAGAACCACTCATTACAATTTGGGAACCAAAGGGCTTACAATTGGCTAAAAAATATATGAAAATGGCTGAGAGTTCATGCCCTAGAAAATTTTTAATTAATTCCGACATCAAACTAGTTTATCCAGAGAAAGATGAAGTATTGTACAATGCGAATTCAATAAAGGAATATGAATTTGCTTTAAATAAACTAAAATCATGATTAAGCCGGATAGATTTGTCAGGCAAACAAGCCTCGCGGGTTTTGGTATTGAAAAACAGGTCAAGTTAGCCAATAGCAAGGTGCTAATAGTGGGCCTTGGAGGATTGGGTTTACCTGTTGCGCAATACCTTAATGCTATGGGGGTAGGAACATTAGGGCTTGTGGATCAAGATTTTGTTGAGTTACATAATTTACAACGTCAAGTACTGTATTCAGAAGATGATATCGGAAAATCGAAGCTTGCAGCGGCCTCTAAAAAATTAAAAACACAAAATAGTCAAACCAAATTAGAGTGCTTTGACACCTTCTTGACAAAAGATAATGCACTTGAGATAGTAAAAGAATTCGATGTAATCGTAGATGCTACCGATAATTTTGCCGCCAGATATTTAATCAATGATACTTGCGTAATATTAAACAAGCCTTTCGTTTATGGAGCGTTACATGCTTTTGAAGGTCAGGTTAGTGTGTTCAATTATGAACATGGCCCTACCTATAGGTGTTTGTTTCCAAAAATGCCGAGACCCGAAGAAACTCCTAATTGTGAAACAAACGGCATCTTGGGTATTCTTCCAGGAATAATAGGCACTTTACAGGCATTAGAAACTGTAAAAGTGATAACCGGAGTGGGTGAGGTGCTTTCAGGAAAATTATTGGTATTTGACGGTTTAATGCAGACCACCCGAAAAGTGAATTTTATGGTAGTTTCAGAAAATAAAGCGATAACAAAGCTGCAAACGAATTATCGGTTTGCTTTGTGTCACCCAAGTGCTTCTATTTCAGCAAAAGATTTTATCGAGCTAGGTCAGCAAAGGCAATTACAAGTAGTAGATGTAAGAAGTATTGAAGAATTCAATAAAGATCATTTAAGTGGTTCTGTAAATATTACTATTGAAAAACTAAAAAATTCCTTACAAAGGATAAATTTTGATAACGACGTTTATTTGGTTTGTCAATCTGGCAAACGAAGTGAAAGTGCTTGTGCTATTTTAAAAAGTCTAAAACCAGAAGCAAGTATATATAGTGTAAGCGGTGGGCTCAATCTAATGGCTTCTGTATGTCCATAGCATTAAGCGACTTGATGCTATTGATGCTCATTTTTTTTGGTATTGCCACGATGTATGCCTCTGTGGGCTTTGGCGGCGGCTCTAGTTACCTGGCCATTTTAGCGATTTTCTTCACCAGTTTTTTTGTCATTCGCAGTACTGCGTTACTTTGCAACTTAATAGTAGTTGCTGGTGGGTGTTATTTGTTTTACAAGAAAGGTCATTTGCATTTTAAAAAGTTCTTTCCTTTTGTTTTAACAAGTATTCCTATGGCATTTATTGGAGCCTCATTTAAACTGAACGAAATGGTTTTGTTTAGTATTTTAGGTGTTTCGTTGGTCATAGCGGCTATTGTGCTTTTTACACAGACGATAAATTTAAAAACCGATTTCAATCTAAAGAATTACCCTTCATATCTTTCATACATACTTGGCGCGCTTATTGGACTATTATCTGGATTGGTCGGTATCGGTGGTGGCATTTTTTTAGCCCCCATACTCCACCACATGAAATGGGACAGGCCTATTGTTATAGCCGCACTATCCAGTTTCTTTATATTGATTAATTCCATTTCCGGACTTGGCGGGCTGCTATGGAATAACTCGTTTGAAATATATTGGATCGAAGCCGTTTGTTTGTTCATAGCTGTCTTAATTGGAGGGCAGTTAGGCACGCGCATTAGCATCAGTAAATTGTCGGCAAAGCGCATACGAATAATTACTGCTATTTTAGTATTTTCTGTTGGTATTCGGGTTTTAATCAATAATGCGCTACAACTAAATTTTTTCTCATGATATCATTTAGCGAAGCACTTCAATTGGTACTGAAACATAGCGCTAATTTTGGTGAAGAAAAAGTTCTTTTAAATGATTCTGTAGGCAGGGTATTGGCTGAAAAAATCTTTGCAGACCGTGATTTTCCTCCTTTCGACAGGGCTACTAAAGATGGTATTGCCATTAATTATAAGGCAATTGAAAAGGGTTCGATTGATTTTCCTATTTCCGATATTGCCGCCGCCGGAAGTCCTCAAAAAGAATTACACAATTCGGAACACTGTATGGAAATAATGACCGGTGCCGTAATCCCAAAAAATGCAGATACAGTAATCATGTATGAGCATTTGTCGATAGCTCAGGGCAAAGCAAGAGTGCTAAAAACTGTAAAAAAAGGGCAAAACATCCATCAAAAAGGTAGTGATGAAATTAAAGGAGCTACTTTATTAAAAGATGATGTTTTATTGAGTGCTGTAGAAATTGGTGTTTTGGCTTCCGTCGGAAAATCAGAGGTTTTGGTCAAAAAACTACCAAAAATTTGTGTCATATCTACAGGAGATGAATTGGTCGATGTAAACGAAATACCCCAACCTCATCAATTACGAAAATCTAATACCTACACGCTTAAAGCCATATTACAGGACGAAAAAATTATAGCGAATCAACTTCATATCAATGATGACAAAGAAATTACCAAAAAGGAACTTTTAAAGGCCCTAAAAAGATATGATGTTTTGTTATTAAGTGGCGGTGTATCAAAAGGGAAATATGACTACCTGCCAGAGGTATTTAACGAAATTAAAGTAGAAAAGGTTTTTCATAAGGTAAAACAGCGTCCCGGTAAACCATTTTGGTTTGGTTATCATCAAAGCACGAAAACCACTGTTTTTGCTTTCCCTGGCAATCCTGTATCTACTTTCGCAAACTACCATATCTATTTTAAGCCCTGGATCAGCAAATCATTAGGTCTGCCCTCGGTTGAAATTAGTGTAATTTTAGATGAAGCTTTTACTAATACTACCGACTTGACACGATTTATTCGAGCCAAAGCACAAATGGCTTCAGGCAAATTAGTAGTGTCATTAATACAAGCCAATGGGTCAGGAGATTTAACCAGTTTATCAAAAGCGAACGGATTTGTAGTCTTTGCACCAAATACCCCATATGAAAAAGGAGAAGTCGTTCAATTCATAGCAACGAGAAGATTTTTTAAATGACACACGAATTAAAAGAAATAATCAAAGCTTTTGAAGCGGCCAAAATAAAAGGAATACGAGCTGTTTTAGCTACGGTCGTAGCTTTAGAAGGGTCTTCATATCGCAGACCAGGCGTTCGCATGCTTTTGTTAGAAAATGGCCAAAGTATCGGCGCGGTGAGCGGAGGTTGCGTTGAAAAAGAAGTTTTACGACAGGCCACATCTGTTTTTAAAACAGATATTTCTAAAGTAATGACCTATGACGGACGATATCGCTTGGGTTGTGAAGGAATCTTATACCTATTGATAGAACCTTTTAATCCCAACGAGGCTTTTCTCGATTCTTTTAGAAAAATAGTACAAAAAAGGAAATCATTTGCCATTGACAGTTATTACTTAAAAGCTTATGGCGAGTCTAAAAATTTTGGCTCGGTCCTTAAGCTTGAGAGCGAAATCATACCAATTAAGGTATCATTCGAACCAAATAAAGATACACTAGTATTCAGTCAAGAGCTGAATCCATGTGCTAAAATGATTCTTATTGGTGCAGAACATGACGCTGTACAATTATGTCATTTTGCCGCATCCGCAGGGTTTGAGGTTTGCATTATTGCCGATCCAAAAGAAGAGAAATCGATAATCGATTTTACGGGAGCAACCCATTTTATAAATACAGATCCAACGTCAATGCGCGTGACTATTGACCAACAAACTGTGATAGTTTTAATGACACATAGTTATGTTAAGGATCTACAATTTTTAATGGCCCTAAAAAACGAAAAGCCATGTTATTTTGGATTGCTAGGTCCTGCCAGAAGAAGAGAAAAACTATTTAATGAACTCTTAGTAACGGACCCAGATATTTCAGAAACTTTTTTAGATAGTATCCATGGTCCTGCCGGACTGGACATAGGTGCAGAAACGCCCCAAGAAATTGCAATAGCCGTTCTTGCCGAGATTTTGACTGTCACCAATAAAAGAAAACCTGTGCTTTTAAAAAATAGGGAAGGTAGAATACATAATTAAATGAGCTCTCAACAGAAAGAACTTGCTATTTTAATCTTAGCTGCTGGTGCATCCAATAGAATGGGAGAAATAAAACAGTTACTTCCCTGGAAAGGAAATACGTTGTTAGGGCATACAATAATACAGGCAAAACAAGTTTCTAATGCGGTTTTTGTAGTTCTTGGCGCCAATTCTGAGATCATTAAGGAAAAACTCAATGAAAATGAGACCATCTTTATAAACACCAATTGGAAAGCTGGTATGGGTTCTTCTATCGCTTTCGGGGTTGGTCAACTAAAGAGGCACTCATTTAAAGCTGTTCTTATTATGTTAGCTGACCAACCCTTTTTAACTGCTGATTATTTGTTGAAATTAAAAGAGCAATTTTTCAGTTTCAAATATGATATAGTTGCAACTTCATATCCTAAAAAGAATGGGGTACCCGCTATTTTTGACAAGACTTATTTTTCGCAATTAGAGTTGTTGAACAAAGACTTTGGCGCCCAGCATATTATAAATGCTGCTGATAATATTATGACAATCGACCCCAAAGACAGGGCCATTGATATTGACACAATTGAAGTATACGAACAACTCAAAACTAAAAGTGATGATAAAATTTAAAATAATACTGACTTTTATTGCCTTTTGCATCGGTCTAAACGCTTTTACACAAGAAATGAGCTTTGAAGCATACAATCCGAAATCTACTTTGATAGTTCCTGAAAATCCTACTCCACGGGCCAAGTTTACGTTTATAGATGTTCATAGCCATCAGTTTCGAATGGCAGAGCAAGACCTTTCGCTTCTCATCAAAGATATGGACAAGCTAAATGAAGGTATTATGG
>CAYGUZ010000145.1:0-5535 GCA_964353215.1 uncultured Flavobacteriaceae bacterium | reverse complement strand
GTTCGGTATTTTAGAATTTACTTCAATTATTAACCAACCTAACTCTGCTATTTTATCTGTAGGAGCTATTGTAGAGAAACCTGTAGTTAAAAACGAAGAAATAGTAGTTGGTAATACGATGAAAGTTACCTTAGCATGCGACCATAGAACTGTTGATGGTGCTACCGGGGCACAATTTTTACAAACTTTAAGAGCTTATTTAGAGAATCCAGTTACAATGCTAGCTTAATCTAGAGTTGTAATCAAAATAGTAAAAGCATTCGTCCATGGCGAATGCTTTTTTTATCTTTAAACACATCAAAAAAATAGAACATGAAAATAGCTATAAGTTTTTTAAGCCTACTATTGGCCATGGCTTGCGGATCTACCAAAATAGTGGAAACCAATCCAGATAATGTGCAAACGGCCGAACCTGCCGGTCCCGATGGTTTAAAAGCGCAAATGCCAAAAGAAACACCTGGCTTTACAAATGCTGCTAAGATTGGTGAAATCATGAATTTTTTGGCTTCAGATGAATTACAGGGAAGGGATTCTGGTAGTGAGGGAATAGAAATGGCCGCTCAGTACATTGAAAAATATTTTAAAGAAAATGAAGTTAAGCCCTATTTTGAAAGCTACAGAGATACCTTATCTAATTTTGAAAAGACTTCCTATAATATCGTAGGGTTAGTTGAAGGCAGCGACTCCGATCTAAAGAACGAATACATTCTTATAGGTGCCCATTACGATCATATCGGTATCATTAAGGCGGAGAACGGAGATGCGATTGCAAATGGTGCCAACGATAATGCCTCGGGAACTGCTACTGTTATGGAAATGGCGCGTTATTTTGGAAAGAATAAAACCAATAAGCGTAGCTTGATTTTTGCACTGTTTAGCGCTGAAGAGAAAGGACTTCTAGGTTCAAGGCACTTGGCAAAAAAATTAAAAGAGGCAGATTTAGATCTCTACACAATGTTGAATTTTGAAATGACGGGCGTCCCTTTAGTTGGCAAAGATTATGAACTATATATTACAGGTTATGAAATGTCTAACCTTGCGGAAGTAAGCAACAAATATGCAGGTAAAAAGTTAATCGGATTTTTACCAACAGCGAAGGAGTATAACTTATTTCAACGTTCAGATAATTACGATTTTCATAAAGAGTTTAATGTGCCTTCACATACGTTCTGCACTTTCGACTTTACTAATTTTAACCATTACCATAAAGTTGGGGATGAAAATGAAATCATGGATTTTGCGCATATGGCACGTATGGTAAATAAAATGTTGCCAGTTGTAGAGGGTATTTCTAATGCAGCAACTCAAGAAGTAAAACTAAATTAATAGGGCTCCTCCCCTTCGATGGGGGAGTTTTGCTGATTGTAAAGTCAGGACGGAAGGGATGAAACAAAATCGATTCCTGCCTTGGCAGTAATAACAAAATTATGTCTAAAAACATTGTAATATCAGGTACAAGCAGAGGAATAGGATATGAAATGGCAAAGCTCTTTGCAGAAGAAGGCCATAAGGTGTTGGCGTTATCTAGAAATGCCAAGCCAATTTTAGACTTAAACCACAAAAATATTACGGCCTTTTCATTTGATTTAGGTAGTAAAGAAGATTATAAAAAAGTAACCAAGTTTATACAGCAGTGGAAAACTGTTGATGTTTTAATTAATAATGCCGGTAGTCTTTTAAACAAACCTTTTGTAGATACTACAACAGAAGACTTTGAAAAGGTGTATAAAGTAAATGTTTTTGGGGTTGCCGAATTGACGAGAATACTACTCCCAAAAATGAATAAAGATGCTCATGTTGTGACCATAAGCTCCATGGGTGGTGTGCAAGGCAGCATGAAGTTCCCAGGGCTAGCTGCCTATAGTTCTAGTAAAGCAGCTGTAATTACATTAACAGAACTTTGGGCAGAAGAGTTTAAAGAAACCGGCCCTTCATTTAATGTTCTTGCCCTTGGCGCTGTACAAACCGAAATGCTGGAAGAAGCTTTTCCAGGTTATAAAGCTCCAAATACGGCATTGGAAATGGCGGCATATATTAAAGATTTTGCTTTAACGGGTAACAAACTCTACAATGGTAAATTACTTCAGGTTAGTAATAGTACTCCTTAATATAAATTGCAAGTAAAAAGTCTCATTTTAGCATTAAAACACTTGTAATTTTAATTTGTTTCTTCTTCAAAATATATTGAGGCATCCGTTTCTCTAATTTTTCGAATTTAAAAATATGGAGTCTATAGGAAACTACTATTTTTGTTGTTGTGGAAGATGTGCTACAGAAATATTTGCCTGAGAGAGCGGTTATGCCCTGCTTTGATTTGATTAAGGTGAATGGAGTTCATTTAAAAATTGTAAGCCATAGGGTTACACGGCATGGTGATTATAGAAGGATGCCCAATGGAATGCATCAAATTACCGTAAATGCATCTTTAAATAAATATCGTTTTTTAATAACACTTGTTCATGAAATTGCCCATTTGGTCGCATTTGAGAAGTTCGGTAGGCGAATAAAACCGCATGGGCTAGAATGGAAACGTACCTTTCAACAATTAATGCTACCGTTTATTCGACCTGAAATATTTCCGACCAAACTGTTACCGATTATAGCCAATCATTTTAAGAACCCAAAGGCAAGCAGTAGTACAGATGCAAATCTGGCGATTGCTTTAAAAAGCTTTGATATCGAAGTAAGAAAAAATAATTACGTATTTGAACTGCCTAATGGTAGTACCTTTAGATTATATAATGGTAAACTATTTAAAAAGGGAAATAAAAGAGTTAAACGGTATGAGTGTGTAGAGATAGCAACAGGCAGGTTATATCTTTTTCAGCCCAATGCCGAAGTTGAACAAGTGAACTAAGTTAGTTCAAATATGGTAATTTCTGGCCGAACGTTAAATCTTACTTGGTAAAGGTGACCCAGTGCCCGATTAATGTATAGTGTTCTGCCGTCGGCTAGTTTTTTTAATCCTTTATCATAGTTTTTATTTTCTACAGGTAGTATCGGGGGTGTTATAAAAGGAACTTTACATTGCCCTCCGTGAGTGTGTCCCGATAAAATCCATCCGTTGTAGCCGTTCCATACGTCTAGGTCACAAACATCAGGGTTATGGCAAAGAACAATAGTGGCTTCATTTGGATTGTAATTTTTTAAAGCTTTTTTAGGGTTGAAATTTGTACCCCAGCAATCATCTATGCCAATAAAATTAAGACCACTAATTTTTTTGCAACTATTTCTCAGGACGATGATTCCTTTTTCTTCTAGAACGTTAGTTATACTATCAGCAATTTTATCATCTATCCACTCTTCTCCATAGTCATGATTTCCTAAAATAGCTAGAGTCCCCAGTTTTCCTTTTGGAGCATGGTCGAGACATTCTCTTAGACTTATAAGTGTTCGTTCGTCTTCATAATGAATAAAGTCCCCTGTGTAAACAACAAAATCTGGATTATAGGCTTTTGCTTTTGTTAATGAATCTACCAAATAATTAAAATCTACTTTTGGACCAACATGAATATCACTAATTTGCATCAAAGTTTTATCGATTAATTTATTAGGAATGTTGCCAATAGGCATTTTTACTTTAACAAATTCTAACCAAAATGGTTCAAGTTGCCAAGAATATAAGCCTGTGACGGCTGTAAACCCAAGTAGGGTGGTTAATCCTTTTAAGAATTTTCTTCTTTGCATTAATTGAACATTGATTGTTTCTATAAAGAAACGAATGTATAGTTGTTATAGTATGAAAGAAAATTAATTATAATAAATAAGAAAAAGATTACGTTTTTATAAAAAACATTTAAATATGAACAATAATTATTACGCAGTCTTAATGGCGGGTGGCGTTGGATCTCGTTTTTGGCCGGTAAGCACAACAAACAACCCGAAACAGTTTCATGATATGTTGGGTACTGGTGACACACTTATTCAAAAAACGTTTTCACGTTTAAATAGGTTTATACCGACAGAAAATATTTTGATTTTAACGAATGAGCATTATAACGATTTGGTTTTGCAACAATTGCCAAAAGTAAAGCAAGAACAGGTCGTATTAGAACCTGCCATGCGGAATACAGCTCCGTGTATTTTGTATGCGGCAATGAAAATTCAAAAAATGAACCCTAATGCGGTTATGATTGTTGCGCCAAGTGATCATTGGATTGAAGATGAACAAGCTTTCGAAAACGATGTAAAAGCATGCTTTGATAAGTGTGAAAAAGAAGAAGTATTATGTACTTTAGGAATACAACCATCATACCCTAATACAGGTTTTGGCTATATAGAGTATGAAAAAGAAGCTCCATCTGAGATTAAAAAAGTAGCTCAATTTAGAGAAAAACCAAACCTTGAAACTGCAAAGGATTTCCTCGCACAAGGAAATTTTCTTTGGAATGCAGGCATCTTTATGTGGGGAGTAACTACAATTATTAATGCTTTTAAAGAATATCAAGCAGAACAATTTGAGCTTTTTGAAAATGGAATGAGTTGTTATAACACAGCTGAGGAACAAGGTTTTATCGCTGAAAATTACCCAAAAGCCGAAAACATCTCTATAGATTATGCTATCTTAGAAAATTCCAAAGCTATTTATACTTTGCCAGCTACCTTTGATTGGAATGATTTAGGTACTTGGGGAGCGCTTTATGAAAAACTGGATAAGGACCAAAATCAAAACGCAGTGGTGAATGGTCAGACCCTCTTGGAAGACGCTAAGGGAAATATGATCAGGACCAATAAAGGTAAAATAGTTGTTATAGATGGTTTGGAAGACTATATAATCGTGGATAAAGACGATGTTTTATTAATTTATCCAAAATCAAAAGAACAGGATATCAAAAAGATTCGAGGTCAGGTTCAAGATAAATTCGGAGATCAATACGCATAGCTCATGAGTGAAAACCTATTTGAAGATAAAGAAGCTGCTTCAGAAGCCGCAGAACAAGAAGTAAAAAAAGACTTTAAAGGTCTTTTAGGTAGTGGAAGAAAGTTTTTGTTCGAATTGCTAGAGATTAGAAGTAATACCGATCCTATCACTACTAAAGAATCCATTATAGCCGATATTCCCTTTAAAGGGCATACTTCTTGGATTTTGATATGTTCCATTTTTATCGCCTCAATTGGGTTAAATGCAAACTCCACCGCAGTAGTTATCGGGGCCATGCTTATTTCTCCACTTATGGGTCCGATTTTGGGAATGGGCTTATCACTTGCTATTAATGATATTGATATGTTACGGCGTTCGCTGAAAAACTTTAGCGTAATGGTCGTACTCAGTGTGTTGACCGCCTTTTTATTTTTTTACATCTTTCCGCTTAGAGATGAGTCATCTGAGTTATTGGCCAGAACAGCACCTGATATTAGAGATGTTTTGATTGCTTTTTTTGGTGGTTTGGCTTTGGTCATTGCTAGAGCCAAAAAAGGAACTATAGCTAGTGTTATTTTTGGTGTGGCAATTGCAACGGCTTTAATGCCACCATTATGTAGTGTAGGTTTTGGATTGGCCATCGGCAAGCCTTTGTATGCTTTAGGGGCCATGTA
>CAYGUZ010000144.1:0-5559 GCA_964353215.1 uncultured Flavobacteriaceae bacterium | reverse complement strand
ACGTTTAAATACTGCGCAGTTAGCGAATCCGAGTTTAAAATGGCAGCCATATTGCCCGTTGCAACTACCTCGCCACCTAAAGTTCCTGCTTCTGGGCCAATATCAATGACTTCATCGGCAGCTTTCATAATATCTTCGTCATGTTCTACCACGATTACCGTATTGCCTAAATCTCTAAGGGATTTTAGAACTTCAATGAGATTCTCAGTGTCTTTTGGGTGTAGTCCAATACTTGGCTCGTCCAATATATACATGGAGCCTACCAAACTACTACCCAAAGAAGTTGCCAGGTTGATACGTTGGCTTTCGCCACCGGAGAGGGAATTCGACTTTCGGTTCAGGGTCAAATAACTCAACCCTACTTTAGAAAGAAAATCAAGTCTGGTATTGATTTCCTTTAATAGTCGCTTTGCTATGGTCTGGTCGTGTTCCGATAGTTGCAGTTCTTCAAAGAAAACGACCAAATCTTTTATGGGCAATTCAATAATGTCGGAGATAGACTTTCCGTTGATTTTTACATAGTCGGCCTCTTTTCGAAGTCTTTTCCCTTTACAAACTGTACACTTGGTTTTTCCGCGATAGCGAGAAAGCATAACGCGATTCTGTATTTTGTAACTTTTTTCTTCAAGCTGTTCAAAGAATTTATGGATACCAATAAAATGGTCATTACCATCCCAGACCAACTGTTTTTGCTCCTCAGACAATTCAAACCAAGGCTTATGAATCGGAAAATCGAACTTGTAGGAAGAATTGACGAGTTGTTCCCTATACCAGCCCATACTTTCACCACGCCACGGAAAAACGGCTTCCTCATACACAGATAAAGCGGTATTGGGTACAACCAAATCGGCATCGATACCGATAACATCTCCATAACCTTCACATCGCGGGCAAGCGCCGTAGGGATTATTAAAACTGAACAGATGTACATTGGGTTCTAAGAACTTCATATCATCCAGCTCAAACTGATTACTGAACAAAGTTTGTTTACCAGTTTCTAGAACTTCAATGCTGCATCTTCCTTTACCTTCAAAAAAAGCATTGTCAACAGCATTGCCCAACCTATTTAAAAAGTCTTCATCGTCTTTGACCACAATTCGGTCTACAACTAAATCAAAGTCTTTGCCAATATCTTCGGGTACTTGGTCTATGCGTAATACTTCTCCATTATATTTTATACGAGCATAGCCCTGTTTAGAAAATAATGCTAAGGACTTTAAACTATCCCTATCTTCGTTTATATGTATAGGTGCAAGTAGTAATAGCTTTGTTCCTTCCTCAAACGTTTTCACATGGTTCACCACATCGGTAACCACATCTTTTTTGACTTCTTTGCCCGAGATCGGTGAAATGGTCTTACCGATTCTGGCAAAGAGCAGTTTTAAATAATCGTATACTTCGGTAGTCGTACCTACCGTAGAACGTGGATTGGTAGAGTTCACCTTTTGCTCAATGGCAATTGCGGGCGCTATGCCTTTTATATAGTCTACCTTAGGTTTATCGAGTTTGCCCAAAAACTGACGTGCGTATGACGAAAGACTCTCTACATAACGCCTTTGACCTTCTGCATATAAGGTGTCGAAAGCAAGGCTTGACTTGCCCGAACCTGATAATCCGGTGATAACCACAAGTTTATTGCGAGGAATAACAACATCGATATTCTTGAGGTTATGGAGTTTGGCACCCTTTATGATAATATTTTGCTTTGAGTCGACGTCTTTAAGGGAAAGCATTTACGTATATTTAATATTCAAAGATACGATTGAATGTAGTTAATGACTATATTATTAACTTTGACATCTAAAATAACGCATATCACAACATAGTTTTTTTGAAGGATTGCCTTCTATCTATATTTGGTGTGTAATTAAAATCTGATAGGCCTATACAGCAATAATTACTTTTTTATTTAATAACTAATAACTCAGAAGCCTTTTAGCTTTAAAAGGAGGCTTTATATGTTAACCAAAAAGTAATTTGTATGGAACTGCAAATCGAAGATTCGATATTAGTAAAAGATTATATAGCTGGAGACGAAAAAGCTCTAGAAGTCTTAATCAACCGACACAATCAAAGAATTTCAAGTTTTATTTACTCTAAAGTATTGGACAGGGATGTTACTGAAGACATCTTTCAAGATACCTTCATCAAAGTGATCAAAACTTTAAAAAGAGGTTCATATAGTGAAGAAGGTAAATTTCTGCCTTGGGTAATGCGTATCGCGCACAACCTAATTATTGACCACTTTCGTAAAAACAAAAGAATGCCAAAGTTTGAAGGCAGCGATGACTTCAACATCTTCTCGGTTATTCATGATGATAAACTTAACGCTGAAAAGCAATTGATAAAAGACCAAATTGATTCTGATTTGACTTTATTGATTGAAGAATTACCAGACGATCAAAAAGAAGTTTTAGTAATGCGTATCTATAAGGATATGAGTTTTAAAGAGATTTCTGAGAATACTGGGGTAAGCATAAATACAGCTTTAGGGCGTATGCGTTATGCTTTAATTAACCTAAGAAAGATAGTAGAGCGAAATAATATCGTTTTAACGAATTAATTTGCATTAGAACGAACCCAACAATATTTCCATTTTAGCGCCGTTATCTAATTGTAACAAAACGCTAGAATATGGAAGAAATTTACTCTGAAGAACAACAAATTTGTAAAATCACAAAGGCTAGACCGACAACGGTACAGTTTTTACTAGGATTTTCGAAATCAATACATGTTGTTGATTACAAAAACACGCAGTTTGAAACTATTTTGAACTAAAAAGAACATTACATTTTGGAAAAAAACCGCTATTTGGCGGTTTTTTTGTTTTTATAATAGTCGTTTAGGACCGTTTTTCTGCCTATAGTGGAAGTAATAATGTCTTTTTCTAGATTCCACCCTCGGGCTGGCGAGTATTCCCGACCATACCAAATAATCTGTAAATGAAGGCGGTTCCATATTTCTTTCGGGAATAGTCTTTTTGCATCTCTCTCGGTCTGCACTACATTTTTACCATTCGTAAACCCCCAACGGTACATCAATCGATGTATATGTGTGTCAACAGGAAACGCAGGAATACCAAAGGCTTGAGATACTACTACACTGGCCGTTTTGTGACCTACGGCAGGTAATTCTTCTAAAAGTGCTATTTCCTTCGGTACCACACCATCGTATTTTTCGATTAAAATTTCTGAAAGTCCGTGAATACCTTTAGACTTCATAGGTGAAAGCCCAACTGGTTTGATTATTTCCCGTATCTCTTCTACAGACATTTTGACCATATCATACGGATTATCTGCTCGTTCGAAGAGTAGGGGGGTGATTTTGTTGACCCTAACGTCGGTACTTTGGGCCGATAACAAAACTGCAATAAGTAAAGTATAGGGGTCCTTGTGGTCTAACGGTATAGGTATAGTAGGATAAAGTTCGTTCAAAGTCTTAATTGTGAAGTTTACCTTTTCCTGTTTGGTCATTTTTGTTTAATTTTATCAAAAATAATTTAAACAAAATTAAATTTGATATGAACACTTTAAAAGTTGGCGATAAAGTACCTGAATTTTCAGCAAAAGACCAAGACGGAAACACGATTAGTTTATCTGATTATGCCGGTAAAAAGCTTATTGTGTTTTTCTATCCAAGGGCAAACACACCTACATGTACCAATGAAGCTTGTAATTTGAACGAAAATATGAAGTATTTAAAAAAAGCTGGATACGAAATTTTAGGAGTAAGCGAAGATTCACAACGCAAACAAGCCAATTTTAGAGAGAAATTTGGGTTTGAGTATCCTCTTTTGGCCGATGAAGATCATACCGTAATCGATGCTTTTGGGGTGTGGGGCCCTAAGAAATTTATGGGGCGTGAGTTCGATGGTATTCATAGAACGACCTTTATTGTTGATGAAAATGGCGTGGTTTCGAGAGTAATAAACAAGGTGAAAGCCAAGCAACATGCACAGCAAATACTTGAAGAAGAAAATAGGTAAAGAAAAAAGCCTGACCGATCGGTCAGGCTTTTTTTATTCTTCTTCTATCTCTGGGGTATCTTTCCGTACAAAGAGGTTCTTTTTTTGAATCATTTCGGCAATTCCCTCCGGTAGCATCTCTTCCCAACCTTCTTCATTATTGGTGATTCTTTTAAGTACATCCCTTGAGAAAATATGCATGATATCTGGATCGTAATCAATGATATCCATCACCTTGCCATTGTATTTGAAGAACTTGTACAGCTCCTTCATTCTTGGATGTACCTTCACATTATTACTGGTCATAATCTGTCCGGTCTGGGAATCTTTCATAGGGTAGAGGTAAACCTTTAAGTCTTTGAAGAAAAGTTTTCCGAAAGCTTCCAAGATACCACCACTTAAATGACGGTAATATTTTTCATCAAAAACATCTACCAAATTGTTGACCCCCATGGTCAAGCCGATTCGCGCTTTCGTATAATTGTTAAAGTATTCTACCAGTTTATAATACTCTTGAAATTTTGAAATCATTACCGTATGGCCCAAAGAAGAGAGTAATTCTGCACGATCCATAAAATCTTGCTCATCGATTTCACCCGACGCTTTGAGGTTCGATAAGGTAATCTCAAAAATCACAATAGACTTTTCAATATCGACAGTTTGCTCGCGTATAAATATATCATACGATTTTTGAAACATGTCCATATTTACTTTGGTAACGGGTCTAAAACTGCCGCGTAGCGCCAAAATATTTTTCTTGTATAAAACAGCTGCTGGCAATAGATTGTTTCCATCAGGCCCAAACATTACCGCATCGGTCATATCGTTTCTAATCAATTGAAGACTCATCAATCGGTTATCAACAGCTCTAAAGTTAGGCCCCGTAAAGTTTACCATATCGATTTCTATGGTATCCTTATCAATATGGTCGTATAGGTATTTAAGTAACTTTTTTGGTCTATTATATTTAAAAAAAGCTCCGTAGATAAGGTTAACCCCTAAAATACCTAATGTTTCTTGTTGTAAACGCGCTTCGTTTTGTTTGAAGCGAATATGTAAAATTATTTCGTCGTATTCCTTTTGGTTAGGGTCTAACTGAAAGCGCAGCCCAATCCAACCGTGACCTTTATAGCGCTTCGAGAAATCGATAGTAGCCACGGTATTTGCATAAGAAAAGAACAGGTAGTCAGGGTTGCTTTTTCTGTCTATTCGTTCCTCGACCAATTGCATCTCATGCTTCAACATCGTTTTTAAACGAGCCTGGGTCACATAGCGGCCATCTTCTTCAACACCGTAAATAGCATCGCTAAAAGACTTATCATAGGCGCTCATCGCCTTTGCAATGGTACCAGAAGCACCACCGGCTCTAAAGAAATGCCTCGCGGTTTCTTGGCCTGCGCCTATCTCGGCAAAGGTTCCATAAATATCCCGATTTAAATTAATTCGTAGGGTTTTCGCCTTTATGGAAGGAATATTCTCAAACTCATTTACCTTATTAGGAACCGTAGCCATGTTTCGTTTTTTGTTGTTAACAAAGTTAAGAAGTTAGTAAATTCTTTTAGCCAAATAAGTTATAATTTTGATTTAAATGAGCG
>CAYGUZ010000143.1:0-5627 GCA_964353215.1 uncultured Flavobacteriaceae bacterium | reverse complement strand
ACTTAGTATTTGGATAATAACAACTAAAAAAAAGGAGAAACATCCATGAAAAAGATATGAAGTACGAAGTGTGGCGACAAATTCTATTTGATTATCCGTCAAAAGAAGACTTTGTATAAAAAAAGAAATCGTGCCGATACTAACGAACACGATTAAATAACTTGTGATTTTTTTTAACACCGGCACTTACTTGTTAATAGCTATGACCTTTTTTATTACCAAATACATTGACAAAAATACAGCAATCAAAGTAACTGTATCCTCGCAAAAGGTTTTATTGTAGTAGGAATCTAACCAGACACCTAATCTATTTCCCAAATAAATAGTCGCCCCCATTTGTATTGCAATGCCAGTTAGACTAGCAGCATTGCGAAGTAATTTAATATCTTTTTTAGGAGACTTTTGCTGGCTCATTAGGTTTAGTTGACCCTATTTTATGTGGGGCTCCGTTCGCACTCGGTGAAGCAACACCTTTGCCCATACTGCAAGAAGCATTAAAAGTAGCCCCAGGCTCTACGGATAATTTAGATACATTTACAGTACCCTCGATCTTGGCGGAAGATTTTAACGAGAGTAATTCAGAGACAAAAAGTTCTCCATCAAAATTACCTTCTATATCGGCATTTACACATTCTACCTTTCCTTTGATCAATCCGTCTTTGCCAATGACTACTTTGCCAGAGGTTTTTACGTTACCATCTAATTTGCCGTCGATTCTAAAATCGGCCTGAGAGGTAATGTTACCTTTTATTACGGTATTCTTTTCAATTCTGTTTGGCTGTCCGCCAAAGCTCTCCATAGGTTTTTTGTTGTCTGAAAACATTTTGCTCACGGTTTTGGGGTTAAAATTTGTGATTTGTACTCTTCTATATTCTTATGTACTTGTATGATTTTATAGTTGGATGATAAAATTACAAAATTCTCATCCTTAATGCGGTAATCCTTATTCTTTTTTAAAAGTTCTGCATAACCAAGGGCAAAGTCCTTAGATTTAAAGCCGTGTACAACCACGTATTGGTCTTCTAAAGTGTAAATGTCTTTTGACACCCTGTTCTTGTATTTTAAATCTTTAATCGATTCTTCTAAACGCTTTTTAAGTTTCAATGCCTTTTCGTTATCTCTTGTTTTAAAAGGAAAGACCACCTTCCAATTGCCGCTACCTTTAGAGCCTGTTTCGGGTGAAAACTCTTTTACTGCCAATTTAGGTAGTTGTTCTGCTACCATTTGTTCGGCTTTCTTCCCTTCAGGGTTGTTCGGGTAGGTCAAGGCAACGTAATTCAATGCTTCTTTAAAAGGTTCAAAACCGCGTAGGCGACCTATAGCATTTGCCTTGAGCATTTCAAACTTGGGCACTACCGGGTCGCCTGTAAACCTATTGATATACTCTTGTGACTTTGTTATCACGTTCAAGAATTCTTGATTCTGGAACAACTTATATAGTTCGGTATACTTTTTATCAGGACTGTCGGAAGCATCGCTTAACACCGCCTGCGGATTTAAAAGTATCTCTGCATAACGTGAATCTGAATGGTTTTTTATAATGTCTTGTTTGACCGTAGTGGCCAACGGACTGCCGGATTCTTCATATATTTTGTAAAGGCTGTACTTAGATGGAAGTATCAATCGTTCCTCAGGGTTTGAGGCCAAAACCGACTCTAACTTATCCGCAGCCAACATGTTCTCCTTAAACTTTTCCTTATATATTAATCCTAATTGATAGTTGGCAAAATTCCGTTCTGTGCGCAGACTATCTATTACCCCTTCATCTGTGGGTATGGCATCCATGTAAAAATCCAGCGAATACTTTTCTTCCGTTGTTGGTTCTTGCGATGGGTCTGCCTCAGCTACCAATTCTCCAGTAGCTTCAGAACGTGTAGCTTTTGCTTTATTGCTCCAACGCCAGTCATCTTCCAACTCTCGCTCTCCCCAACGGGTTTTGAACTCGTTTTTACCATAACCCAAACTGGTTATATTATAAAAGTAAAATTTACCTTTATTCTTCTTACCGGCTTTGGTATCCCCAAAAGCGGCAATACCTTGAGTTGTTCTTTTTTCTTCTTTTAATGCAGCTTCTTCGGCTTTTCTTTTAAGTTCGGCAATATGGGTTTCGAAATAGGCAACGCGCTCTTCAGGAGACATTTCGTAAAGCACAATCACACTATCAGCCTTAAAGACAATATCCTCATATTTGATAACATCTTCTAAATTATCGAACTTCTTTTTTATGGCGCGATACTTTTTCGTGTTCTCGGTCAAATTGGTGAGTACACTATCGTAATAAGCACCTGATGCCTTGTATTTATTTTTATCAAAGTTGTATTCTGCTAAGTTTTCATAATTTTTGGCATTCAATTTTTTATCGGCCTCGGTAGCGCGTAACGATTTGTTATAATAGGCCAAAGCCAAACTATCTGTACCCAAGGCCAAATGGTATTGGGCAATTTCATGAAATATTTTGTCTAAAAATGGGCGATTCTCACGATCTTCTTCCAAATCGGTTAAGTACTCGATTAAGTTTTCTTTATTACCATCTGTAATTGGGGTATTCTGAATCTTTTTAAGGTGGGCATTGATCATATATACCCGGGGTGATTTTCTATTCAATGCGATTACTTTGTCAAAAGCATAATTAGCGCTGTCTTTAAGACCCAATCGATTAAAAAGTTGGCCTATGATAAATAGGTACCTGCCTTTTTCTGCCTTTTTCTTAGTATAACCTTGGGCAATTTTTAATTTTTGAATAGCTGTATCGGCTACGCCAAGATTTAGATAAGCTTGTGCAAGTACCGCATTGGCGTCTGCATATTCTTGGTCTTTGAGTACATCGTACTTAAAGAGGTTTTTTAAATTTTTTATCGCTAACTCCGGATTGTCCAAGCGCATATTGGTCTTCTCACGCCAAATTCTAGCCTCATTCAGCTTATCACTTTGGGTGTATTTTCTAAGAATGTAATTGAAAGATTCTAGTGCAGGAATATAGCGTTGGTCAAAGTATCTCGCTTTTCCCAACAAAAGAAATGCCTCATCTGTCTGTGGATTGCGCTCTTCGTCTTTAATATCCATACTGTGCTTCTGTATGGCCTTGGTCGCCTTTTCTTCGGCAATGATAAAATTGGGGTTGTTGTCTTCAGAATCAAGTTTTATTTCTTCGGTGACTTCTAAGCGCTCTACAGGAAGTACTTCCCAAAAATCATCGCGATAACTGTTGTTCAGTTCTTCACGACCTTTTTCAAAAGCAATATTACCATTGTACAAGGTATTGTACTTGGTATTTAAGGCATGCCAATTACGATTTATAAAGGCGTCTTTTTTTGTTGAGCATGCTGCAATTAGCACAACCAACATCACTCCCGAAATAATACGATTAAAATAAAACTTCAATGTAAAAATCTTTCCTACGTATCATAACTAAAAAAAGCCCTAATTAGTATAGGGCTTATCGATAAAGTGTATGTATTTTTTTAATTACCCCCCAAAGAAAGTTTCTAGCTCTTTTAATGTCTCTGTTGAAGTTTTAATATCTTTTACGATTTCGCCCTTATTGAGCACCACAATTCGTTCGCAAACTTCAGTGACATGAATTAAATCGTGACTAGAAACCAGTACGGTTACTTCTTCTTTTGCTGCCAATTCTTTTATGATGCCTTTTAAGCGAATCTGCGTAGTTGGGTCTAAATTTGCAAACGGCTCGTCAAGAATTACCACTTCAGGATTACCAATAAAACTTGCAACGATACCGGCCTTTTTTTGGTTTCCTTTAGATAGGTCGCGCAAATATTTCTTTTGTCCTAAAATTTCTCCGTGGAAAAAATCTTCAAATTGAGATAAAAGAGCATCCACATCGGCCTTGTTACGACCCCGTAATTCTCCAATAAAGTAGAAGTATTCTTCAGGGGTCAAATAGCCAATTAAGAAGGTCTCATCAATAAACGCCGAAGTAAACGGTTTCCAAGCTTCGCTTTGGTCTACTTGCACATCATTACTGATAATATGCCCAGTGCTAGGCTGTATTAAGTCTAACAACAAACTAAACAACGTAGTTTTACCGGCTCCGTTATTACCTACCAAACCAAAACTTTGGCCTTTAGGTATTTCTAAAGATTCAATATTTAAAACGGTATTGGCCCCGTATGTTTTTGATAAATTATTGACTGATATCATAATTGGTTATGCTTTTTGTTTGTACGCCAAAAGCGTTTTATACTTTTCTTTTTTATAGATTTTTTCAATGACTGCGAACATTTTGTTCTTGAAAACGAAGCCTAAAAGACCGAATACCGCAACAAAAATATAACCCGCCGCCGGGCCAAGCGTAAAATGACCGATCGTATAAATTATAATTGGCAGTAATAGTTTAGGCAACGTTATTAAAAGGGTCTTCGCATTGAAGGCTTGCTTATCGCCAAAAGCCTTTTTGTTGGAGGTTAAATCTATAGGGGTTTTTACATACGCTCCGCCCCATAAAACCAGATAAGAGTTGATGCCCACATTGTAAACGGCACCGGCAAGAACAGCAGCATAAGCTTCCCAACCAAAGTAAAGGTAAAAAGATGCCAAAAATGTTGAAATTACCGTTGCTATGATGACCAAATACCATTTTGAGGTTAAATACTCTCGATACTGAATATTCTGGCTCATCATTAAGGGATAGTAGCTGCTGTCCCAACTTGGTACATATTGCCCAAAACTGAATAGGAATCCACCAGTCACAAAAATACCCGCAAAGATCTTCATGAACGGATTATCATAAGATTCTACAGCTCCGGTAAAAAACAAGAGTCCATAAAAAATAAAAAAGAATCCGGCGATTACGGCCGAGCGTGCACGTTTATTTCTTTTAATGAGTTTAATATCATTCTTTAAAAAGGTGCCTAGGTTTCCAAAACGATTGAGCCAGTCCAAGTTTTCGGTTTTGGCCTCGGTCACTTTGGTGGCCAGACCACCATCTAAAAACATATTCTTTTTAAAATAATTAAAAGATGATCCAAAAAGGCCTAATAAAATGGTCCATGGAATGATTGCCGTAATCGGAATATCATAAAGTTTATCAAATAAAGGCCCTGTATAAGCCGTGACATCAAACCAACCGTAATACTGAGACACACCAAATAAAATAAACACTCCCGCAATAAGATAAAAGACATTGTCTTTGTTGTTGACCAAGACATTGATGAAGTTATTACAGTAAATGATTGCCATAAAACCCAAGTGCCAACCTATCACATTAGTAATGCCATAGCCTTTAGTCAATAATATTATACTGAACGGTACAAAGAAAAAAGCGTGAGACCAGTTGAAAAAGGAAACGATGGTCTTACCAAGCGAATAGTGCACTACCTGGCTCTTCTTAAATGGCAGATACAAGAGCGGTTTAATATTAGTAACCGGCATTTTTTGCAACATATAGCGAAAAACCAAATCGATAACCAGATAATAAACCAAGAACTTGTTTACTACGCGCAATGGGTCGCCTAGTTCAGCTTTTTCAATGATAAAATAAACTCCAAAACCTAGACTTAAGAATACGGCAATAAAATATAAGGCCCCAAGTGCCATTAGTATTTTAAACCATATCTCTGTTTTGAACGAAGAGGACCTAAAAAAGGATTTCCACTGCAGGTTGATAA
>CAYGUZ010000142.1:0-5630 GCA_964353215.1 uncultured Flavobacteriaceae bacterium | reverse complement strand
TGCCAGCTCCGGAGCCACTTCGTGATTCAGGGTGCTGTTGAGTTCAATAATAATTTCATCATCTTCATCGAAAGCTTTTTTTATGGCTTCTTCGAGTTCACTTTCTTCATATACTTTCGAAATACCAAAACTGCTTCCCGCCTTGTTCGCCTTTACAAAACAGGGTAGGCCAACTTTTTTTACAATGGCGGTCGAATCTAAGGTATCACCCAAATTTAAAAAGTAAGACTTTGCACATTTAATACCATAAGGCTTTAGAACACTTAAAAGATCACGTTTGTTAAAGGTCAAGGCAGCTTGGTACGAATCACATGAGGTATGGGGAATGTTCAAAAGTTCAAAATAAGCTTGTAAAATACCGTCTTCTCCAGGTGTGCCATGTACGGCATTAAAAACTACATCGAATTTTATTTTCTCGTCGTTTAATTGAATACTAAAATCATTTTTATTGATATGGTGCTCTATTTTGTTATGGTCGAGATAGTACCATGAATGTTCGGTAATATAGATAGGGTAAGAGTTATACTTTTCACTATTTAGATGCTTATGTACAACACTTCCACTTTTTATGGAGATATCATGTTCGCTGGAGAACCCACCCATTATAATGGCTACGTTTTTTTTCATTAATCCACTTTATAGCTATTCTAATTGGGGTATAGACAATGCCTTCAACCAGAATAATAAACATTCGATTTTTACAGTTCTATGATTTAGATTCAAATATCATAAGCCCAAAGTAAAGAAAAAAGAGGGGTTTCTTTTATATTTGTTCGGTTAACAGTTTTTCATGAAACATTTTTTTCAGTTTTTAAAGAGCAAAACTTTTTTAATTCAACTAGGGCTTGCAGTGGTTGTGCTGCTTTTACTGGTCTTTTTGACCTTACAATGGTTAAAGAGCGAGACAAATCATGGAGAATTTGTCGAAGTACCAGATTTTGCCAAAATGTCCGTTCAAGAAATGCGAAAAAAAGCTGAAGAGTTTGGGCTCAGGTACGAGGTTTTGGACTCTACCAATTACAATCCAGAATTCCCCCGGTTTTCTATTCTGGAGCAAGACCCTATCGCTGGAAGTAAAGTAAAAGAAAATAGAAAAATATACTTTACCGTAAACCCATCAGGTTACAAAAAAGTCACTATTCCTGATATTATACAGGTTACCAAGAGGAATGCAACATCGCGTTTAAGGGCAGTCGGTTTAGACGTTCAAAGGGTGACTTATATTGACGAGCTTGGAAAAGACATGGTCTACCGAATGAAATACAAGGGAAAATATGTTAATCCAGGTGACAAACTTCCGAAAACCTCAAAATTAGAATTAGTGTGCGGTAATGGCACCATAACCCAACAGGCGCGCATTCAAGCGGATTCTAATTAATATGAGCGCCGACCAAAATCTAGAAGAACCGCAAGAAGAACTTTATGAGCATCATAAATTCAGCGCAACAAAGGGTCAAGAGCCTTTGCGTGTCGATAGGTTTCTCATGAATTTTATTGAAAATGCGACCAGAAATAAAATTCAAAAAGCGGCAAAAGATGGTAATATTTGGGTCAATAATCAGATTGTTAAGCAAAATTACAAGGTAAAGGCAGGGGATGAGGTTCGCGTTTTATTTACACACCCACCTTACGAATTCTTACTTACTCCAGAAAATATACCTTTAGACATCGTTTATGAAGATGAGGTACTTCTAGTGGTAAACAAGCCGGCAGGTATGGTGGTCCATCCTGGGCATGGTAACTATTCCGGAACTCTTATCAATGCCTTGGTACACCATATTGAAAATCTGCCCAATAACAGCTCTGAACGCCCCGGTTTAGTACATCGAATCGATAAAGATACTTCAGGACTTCTAGTTGTAGCAAAAACAGAAGCTGCCATGACGTATTTGTCTAAACAGTTTTTCGAAAAAACCAGTGAACGAGAATATATAGCCTTGGTTTGGGGTAATGTAGCGGATGATGAAGGTACAATCGAAGGTAATTTGGCCCGCCACCCTAAAAACAGGCTACAAATGGCTGTTTTTCCTGAGGGAGATGAAGGTAAAGAAGCGGTAACGCACTATAAAGTACTAGAGCGGTTAGGTTATGTCACTTTGGTTTCATGTAAATTAGAAACGGGCAGAACGCATCAGATTAGGGTTCATATGAAGTATATTGGTCATACCCTATTCAACGATGAGCGTTACGGAGGTGATAAAATTCTAAAAGGAACAACATTCACTAAATACAAACAGTTCGTAGAGAATGCTTTTAAAATTCTACCAAGGCAAGCCTTACACGCAAAGACACTTGGCTTTAAACATCCGGTTTCGGGTGAACTTATGCAGTTCAATTCTGAAATACCGCAAGATATGCAACAGTGCATTGAAAAGTGGCGTAAGTATGCCCAACATACCGAATAATATAAATTCTCTCAATTCTTACATAACGAAGTCTTGTTAAAGTGTATGCTTTATTACAGATTTTGGTTTTATTTTTGACTTAAAACGAGAAGGAAATGAAAATTGTTATTTCACCGGCAAAGTCGCTAGATTTTGAAACGAAGCTGCCCACAGAACGGTTTAGTACCCCTCAGTTTATTGAGCAGTCGACTAAACTTAATAAGGTTTTGACCAAAAAGAAGCCTAAAGCGCTTTCAGAACTTATGGCTATTTCTGATAATTTAGCGCAATTGAATTGGGAGCGTAACCAAAAATTTTCAACACCTTTTACTCCTGAAAATGCCCGCCCAGCAGTATATGCTTTTAACGGCGATGTCTATCAAGGCTTGGATGCTTATACCATATCTGAAGAAAAACTGGCCAAACTTCAAGATACTTTAAGAATATTATCTGGTCTATATGGCATACTAAGACCACTTGATTTGATGCAGCCCTATAGGCTAGAAATGGGTACACAACTCAAAATTGGTCGTAAAAAGAACTTATATGAGTTCTGGAAAGAACAATTGACTGAACATCTAAATACCGAGTTAGAAGATAATGAGCTTTTTGTAAACCTTGCCAGTAACGAGTATTTTGTGGCCGTAGATGCGAAAAAACTAAAAGTACCCATAATCACACCTATTTTTAAAGACTGGAAGAACGATAAGCTGAAAGTAATTAGCTTTTTTGCCAAAAAAGCCAGAGGCTCTATGGTACGTTATATTTTAGATACCGAAGCAAAAACCATAGAAGACATTAAGTCTTTTAATTATGACGACTACGAATTTAGTCAGGCCCATACGCTAAAAGAGAACGAACCGGTCTTTATAAGATAGAATAAATTCTTTTTCTAAACGTTCTTTAGTTAAAGAGCAATTATCATGAAAAAGATACTTCTTTCTATAGCCTTAACAGTTCTCTTAGCTTTTGCTTGTACCGATAGAGATGATGAATTGTTAGGGCCAAATATTCGTATCAATAATAAAAGTGGAGTAAATTTTACTGGTGTTCAGGTTAGGGTCGACACTTTGATTTTTGAAAACATTCCTGCGGGCGGTTTTTCGAATTACTTGCCTTTCGAAATTGCATATGCGGCAGATACTTTGATGATTGAAACCGATTCTACACAGTTTAATTTTACACCGCCAGATAGTATTATTGGCAACCCACTACCTTTAGGTCTTTATACTTATGAGCTTAGTTTTTCTGAAGAAGGTGAAGTACTATTTAATTTTAGGGTAGACTAGCTTATCTAGATTTGGGCGTACCCAATTTTTCTTCAATAGTGGTACGTTTCTTTATTTTACGCTTGCGTCTTGCACCGTAGGTTTTGTTTGCAATTTTTCCGCGTTTTGTTTTTACATCTCCTTTTCCCATAGTCCTTGTATTATTAGTTTGTTTTAATATAAGAAAAAGTACGAATTTTACAAGGTTAGTTTCCATTCATAAGTATGTCAAACCTATTTAAGCACGAACATCCTTATCCACCTTTTTTGTTTAAAGGAGTTAAAAAATTGATTGTGGGTACGCTTCCACCACCAAGATTCACCATTGGAGCATTGAAAGAACGTGATGTTGATTTCTGCTATGGTAGCCGCGATGGCCAACTGTGGCCCATTTTAAACGAAATTTTTCAACTCAATCTCACTTTCGAAACTACAAAAGAAGCTGTTAAGGAAAGAAAAGAATTTTTAGTAAAGAATAAAATAGGCATCTGCGATATTGTAAATAATGCCGAGCGCGAAAAGATTGATGCTTCCGATTTAGGAATGCAAAATGTGCAACTTCGAGACATTTTTGCGTACTTAGAAAAGTACACTACTGTAGATAAACTGCTGTTTACCGGCGGTAATAGCAAGAATGGTCCGGAATATTTCTTCAGAAGGCTTTTAAAAGAACATCAGGTGAAGTTTAAAGTGCTTTCTAATGAAGTTCCAAGAATACATCGATTTACACATCCGATCACTAAAAAAAATATAAAGACCGTTTCATTGACAGCCCCTTCTGGGGCCGCAAATCGAGCCGTAGGAAGCTTGCAGGCCTATAAAGATTTAAAAAACAAGAACCCTAATTTTAACACCTTTGATTATAGGGTGCTGCAGTATCAAGAACATTTTCTACGATAACGTTTTCGCTTGTTAAGATTAGCCAATCTCTACACTAAAAATGTGATTTGTACCTAAATTAACAACAGATTTTAGCATTTATAACGACCTTTGGCTTACACCATAAATTAAAGCAGCGGAACGATGAACCAAATGCAGCAGGCCAAAAGACTAGAAGAGTTTAAAAAATCGGTCACCAATAAGTTCAATATCTACAATAGCCTTTTTTTAAGTTTACCCTATCGTAATATCGAGAACGTAGGTATGCTAATACCATTGCTTTTTGACCATTGTGAAAAAGGACTAAAAGAAGGTAAGACGCCTCAAGAAATTCTAGATACCTTTTTCAACAGTTTTGTGGGTATCACTGACGAGAGAGAACGACTTGATTTTATGTTTCGCATTATACAATATGTAGAACGCCAAGTTGTTCTTTATGACAGTGTTGAAGATTCGGCATTTCCAAAGCTGCAAGAGTATACCAACTCACTATCAATAAAAGACTATTTCAGTTTAGTGGATAAAAATAAAAATTGGGACAAAATTGCGAAGAAGCTCTCTACTTTTAGTGCTCGAATTGTTTTAACGGCACATCCAACCCAATTTTATACCCCAGCAGTCCTAGATATCATTACAGAGCTTCGTACCCTTATCGATAGTAATCAGATCAACGATATTGATGTTACATTGCAGCAATTGGGCCTTACATCTTTGGTGAATGCTAAAAAACCCACGCCATTAGATGAGGCGAAAAACATCATATATATTTTAAGAAACACCTATTACGATGCCATAGGTGAATTGTTCCAATATGTAAAAAGCAATATTCGCGTTGCTGATTTTGCCAACTATGACATTATGAAACTTGGCTTTTGGCCAGGTGGCGATAGAGATGGAAACCCTTTTGTTACCGCCGAGATAACAAAGCAAGTTGCAGATGAGTTACGTGTCAATCTTATGAAGTGCTATTACAATGATTTGAAATCGCTTCGTAAAAAGTTAACTTTTAAAGGCTTGCAGCAAGATTTGAATAAGTTGAGCGATAAACTTTACAAATCGATGTTTGATGCTAGGTCATTGATAAGTTACGAATATATAA
>CAYGUZ010000141.1:4919-5678 GCA_964353215.1 uncultured Flavobacteriaceae bacterium | reverse complement strand
ATACTGTAAATGTTTCGTCTTTAAGTCTACCTGATGCTAATTATACAATACAATTAACGCTTCTTGGAGCCACATCGGGTACTACCATTCAAGTCATAAATCAAACAATCACTGAATTTACAGTAGAAATATCTGAGCCTGTAGTAATTGAATTCAGTATCGATTCTGGGTCTTTGACAATTGTAGACGGTACAAATACACCAACTGGTGATAGTGTTGCCTCTGGAACAAACATCTTACAAAATGTGTTTGCCGCAACTAACAACACCGACGCAAGTTGGTACTTTACAATTTTAGATTTTTAAAACTTGAAAAAACTATTCCACATATCATTTTTACTGGTCGGTTTTTTCACAACCGCACAAACTGCTCTCTATAACAGTGGCAATATACAGTTACATGGTAATACCGAACTAGGCTTTCATACCAACCTGATCAATGAAAGCACTTTTGAGACCACCTCGGGTCTGGTTGGGTTTTATGGCAATGACCCCATACAGGTAAGTGGTTCCATCGCTCCTACCCTGTTTGACGCCGAAATATTATTACCAAGTAACCTCTTTTTGGGTACCACACTTAATATTTCCAATAATTTCAATTTTGTTGAAGGGAACGTACTTAGTTCTTTGAACAACCAAGTGGTTTACCTAAATTTTTTGGATAATACTTTTTTCACAGGTGAGAACGATGCGTCAAAAGTCACCGGGTTTGCGGGGATTACCAATAAAACTATTTTTTCGTTCCCTGTTGGGGATCAAT
>CAYGUZ010000141.1:0-4909 GCA_964353215.1 uncultured Flavobacteriaceae bacterium | reverse complement strand
ATCAATCACAATTACGGCCATTAATGCTTGAATCCGATAGTAATAATGAATTGGCGATTTGTGCTTATCTGAGGCAAGATCCAAGCAATCCTTCCGCTATTTCAGAGAATTTTGACATAGAAGAAAGGGTACGAAACATAGGCGCTATAACCGATAAAGAGTTTTGGATTTTGCAAGGTGATGTTCCCTCGAACGTAACACTAAGTTGGAACCCAGAAAGTGATTTAGTGAATTTGGGCAATACCGTTGAAGATATCATTCTAGTGGGCTGGTCAAAAACTGCTAATTTATGGACCGTAATCGGCAATACCGCTTTTAGCGGTGATTTGAACCAAGGTTTTTTGGTTTCAGAAAAGTTTGTACCAAGCGACTATGCTGCAATTACTTTTGGTACCGTACCCTTACCTTTAGATACATTTGCGGTTAATAACCCCACTTTGGGCAACTACTTTGTGTCACCTAACGGCGATGGAATCAATGATGTGCTTATTATCGATAATCTTGGCGAATCGGAAAGCAACAATCTTCAGATTTACAATCGTTTTGGCCAAAAAGTATTCGAAATGGACAATTACAGCGATGAGTTTAATGGCTTCTCTAATCAAAATAATCTCGTTATAAATAAATCACAGGGGCTGCCAGAAGGTGTCTACTTCTATATTGTAACGCTATTTGACCTAGAATTAAATTATCAGGGCTTCTTATTTCTTGACAGGTAGTTTCTTCTATAAAACTTCTTAACTTTGAAGAATGTCTTAGCTCTGGCATATCTTTTGCTCTTTAGTATAGTAAATAACTAGACCTGATTCGTACAATATGCAAAGAAGAACTTTTTTAAAAAAAACCAGCGTTGGCGGAATTGCCTTAGCTACCATACCCTCTCTAACTATTGGTAATGACCCCGAATATTCTATAGAAGAATTAATGGGCAAAGCCGATATCGAACTTTTTGGTGAAGGCATCAATCTTAGAAAAGAAGCGCATGATGCTTTTCTTGATATGAAAAAAGCGGCCTATAGTGCCGGTTTCGATATTAAAATGGTATCTAGTTACCGTAGTTTTGATCGCCAACAAGCTATTTTTGAAAGAAAGTTCATCAAGTACACTGAAACTGATGGCATGAAACCCATCGATGCCATTGATAAAATTATTGAATACTCTACCATACCCGGCACTAGTAGACACCATTGGGGTACCGATATAGACATTATAGATGGTTACCCAAAAGTATCGGGCGATGTGTTGGTTCCTGAAAAATTTGAGAAGGGAGGCCCTTTTGAAGCTTTTAAAAATTGGTTGGATGCCAATGCCCAAAAATTTGGCTTTTATCTGGTATATACAGATGATTATTTTAGAAAAGGCTTTAAATACGAGCCTTGGCATTATAGTTATGCACCGCTCTCAAAGCCGATGCTCGAACAGTTTAGGGGTGTAAATATCTTTAGACAGCTAATTCACGAAGAATTTGAAGGCAGCGAACACTTTACTACGGGGTTTTTAAAAACCTATATTCAAAACAATATTCTAGGGATTAATGAGGATTTGTTATAATTCTTTTTTTATATCTTTCAGACAACTAGAACACTAGCGCAAAATGAGAAATAGAGGTAGCTGGAAAATTAGAATATTTATCGGTTTGGCCATCGTGGCGTTTGCATTTATCAAAAAATGCAATAACACAGAAGAAAACCCTTATACAGGAAGGTCCCAACACATTAATATGTCTACGGAACAAGAAATTGCCATCGGCTTACAAAGTGCGCCTGAAATGGCACAGCAACACGGAGGGCTCTACCCCGATGAACGTTTGCAAGCTTTTGTTGATGCCGTTGGGCAGAAACTAGTAAACAATAGTGTTGCCAGAGAAACACCTTATAAGTACGACTTTCATCTTTTAGCAGATGATAGAACCATAAATGCTTTTGCATTGCCCGGCGGTCAGTGTTTTATCACCTACGCACTTTTCTCACAGTTAAACGAGGCTCAACTTGCAGGGGTCTTAGGCCATGAGATAGGTCACGTAATCGGTAGACACTCTGCCGAACGCATAGCAGATAGCAATTTTTGGAGAACCGCAACTATGGGAGCTACCGTAGGCGCAGGGGATTTAGGAAGTGTTGTTGGTGGAATCGGGCAAAATACGCTCTTGACCAATGGTAGAGGTGATGAATTAGAAAGCGATGAACTTGGGGTACTATTCATGATTCAATCAGGGTACGACCCCTATGAAATGATTCAAGTGATGAAAATTTTAAAAGCGGCTGCGGGACCTAATCGTGTACCAGAATTTCAAAGTACGCACCCTGATCCTGAAAATCGTATTGAAAAGATAAAAGAGGCTATTATCAAATATCAAGGCAGTTAAAAGATAAAACAAGAACTTTATCGAATAATAAGTGACTTTGGTTCTATTTTTGTACCTTTAAAATTCCAAATCATAACCCACTTAAACCTAATTAGCTAAGTCATTTTACAAACAAAAGACATAACTAATGGGAACACTTACACATTTTAAAAGCCTTTATTCTGAGGCATTTGCAAATTGCAAACCAGAATTTTTGGTTGTTGTATTAAAAGTGTATTCTGCATTTTGTGCAGTTATGATTTCTGTGGCACTATACGCATTTTTATATCGTGCTTTTACCGGTTTTAAATTTTAAAAATCAAGAAAATATATTTACTCTTTTACTTGAACACTATAAGGTAAATGAAAAACCCATTGCGCTGCAATGGGTTTTTTGATGAAATGAATAAACTCCTTATCCTTTCATAGCCACTTTTAATACCTTTAACACTGCTGTAGCATTAGATAGCTCTGCATACTTCTTAACGGTATAGCCCTTATCACAGCGCGCCTTAAGATTAGCACCATTGTCAATAAGTACTTTCAAAATTTCTGGTTTATTGTAGCGAGCCGCAAAATGAGCTGGTGTCATACCCAAAGATTTTTTGTTTACCTCTTCGCCAAGGTCAATTAATTTTTGAACAGTTTCAAGGTCTCCTTTCATAATCGCCTTACAAAAAGAACTTAGTTCAAGATTTGTAGAAACCTCGGTATTCAAAACCGGGTCATTGTTTGTTTCATTGCCATAGATGCCGGTTACTGCGCAAGAAATGGCAACTGCAATAGTTAAAATTGTTTTTTTCATGATGAACGAATTTTGATTAATGAAATGATTATAAGTTATATTGATATAAATATAGACTGCGTCGATAATGTATTGTTACTGGATTAACACTTAAATAACTAAACTTTAACAAGGCCTTATTTTTTAACATAAATATTTAACAAATTCGCATTAAAAAAAACGCAACAAGTATTACCAGAGGCTTTATTTTTGACAATTCAAAACCATAGCATGAACAAGAAAGTTATCCTTATGATTCTAGATGGATGGGGCAAATCTCCTAATCCTGAAGTTTCTGCAATAGAAAACGCCAATACCCCATTCGTCGACGCTCTTTACAAATCGTACCCTAATTCCGACTTATTAACCGACGGCATGAACGTTGGTCTACCTGAAGGGCAAATGGGGAATAGCGAAGTAGGTCATATGAATTTGGGGGCGGGCAGAATAGTCTATCAAGATTTGGCTAAAATCAATAAAGCTGTCAAAGAGGATACCTTAAAAGAAGAAGCTGTTTTAAAAGCGGCTTTTGAATATGCCAACAAAAACAATAAGCCGGTCCATTTTCTTGGTTTGTTAAGTGATGGTGGTGTGCATAGTCATATCAACCATTTAAAGGCCCTAATAAACGCGGCAGAAAGTTATGGTGTAGAAAAAGCCTTTGTACATGCATTTACTGATGGGCGCGATGTTGATCCAAAAAGTGGTAAAGGTTTTCTAGAGGATCTTACAAAATTCTGTAGTACCAAGAATACAAAACTAGCATCGGTTGTCGGGCGCTATTTTGCGATGGACAGAGATAAGCGTTGGGAACGTGTTAAAAAAGCCTATAATCTTTTGGTAGGCGGAATTGGCATCTTCTCAGACGATATTTCCACTACTATGGAAAAAAGCTATGCAGAGGGTAAAACTGATGAGTTTATCGAACCTATAATTCTGAACGAAGAGGGAAAAATAAATAAAGATGATGTTATTATTTTCTTCAACTTTAGAACAGATAGGGGTCGAGAATTGACACAGGTCTTAAATCAAGAAGATTTCCCGGAACACGATATGAAGAAGCTAGATTTGTATTATGTGACCATGACCAATTATGATGATTCTTTCAAAGGTGTCAAAGTAATCTATGATAAAGACAACATTGAAAATACCTTGGGAGAGACGATTGCCAAAGCTGGTAAAAAACAAATAAGGATAGCAGAGACTGAAAAGTACCCTCATGTAACCTTCTTTTTTAATGGAGGGCGTGAGGAACCTTTTGAAGGCGAACAACGTATTTTATGCCCCTCGCCTAAAGTAGCGACCTATGACCTAAAGCCCGAAATGAGCGCATATGAAATACGTGATGCCATTATTCCTGAATTGGAAAAAGGAGAGGTAGATTTCGTATGTCTCAACTTTGCAAATCCTGATATGGTGGGGCATACGGGTAGTATGGAAGCTGCCATTAAGGCCTGTGAAGTAGTGGATGAATGCGCAAAAGCTGTTATTACTACCGGTCTCAAAAATCAGTATAGTACAATTGTCATTGCCGACCATGGCAACTGCGACACTATGATAAATCCTGACGGAAGCCCAAATACAGCACACACGACAAATCCGGTGCCTTTGATTTTAGTTGACAAGGATATCAAAGAAATTAAAAATGGGGTTCTTGGCGACATTGCCCCAACAATTCTAAAAATGATGGGCATCTCACAGCCTAAATTAATGACACAAAAAGCGCTGGTTTAGGCATTAATAATCGTAATTGATTAATGCAATTCCTCTTATCTTTGCGG
>CAYGUZ010000140.1:0-5699 GCA_964353215.1 uncultured Flavobacteriaceae bacterium | reverse complement strand
TTATTATTCAGGATACTCTACCCTTAGATGGTAAATATTGGTCAGTTTTTGTTTCAGAACTTTCTTTACAGCTTCAATTTCTTTAAAAGTGATATTGGCATTCAAGTATTGATTTGCCTGCATCTGGCCTTTCACTATTTTTTCGACAAACTCGTCTATCATACCATAAGTCGGTGATTTAAGGCTTTTAGAAGCTGCCTCAACCGAATCTGCCATCATTAAAATTGCAGTTTCTTTAGAGAAAGGTACTGGACCGGGATATCTAAAATTTGCCTCATCTACATCTTCATCGATTTCTTGTTGCTTTTTATAAAAATAATACACTAACGAAGTACCATGGTGGGTTCTTAAAAAGTCAATTACCCGGTCTGGCAAGTTATACTTTCTGGCCAATTCTATACCCTCAATAACGTGGTCTATTATAATCTTTGCGCTCTCTTTTGGCGGTAGTTCATTATGCGGGTTGGCATTCGTAATCTGATTTTCAGTAAAATAGGCCGGCCTATTCATTTTGCCTATATCATGATATAAAGCTCCTACTCTCACTAACATGGCGTTCGCCCCTATTTCATTGGCAGCTGCTTCGGCCAAGTTAGCGACTTGCAACGAATGATGAAAGGTACCCGGTGCTTTATTTGAAAGTTCTTTTAATAGCTTGGAATTGGTATCTGAAAGTTCAAGCAAAGAAACATCGGAAACTAGGCCAAATATCTTTTCATATAAATAGATAAGTGGCTGGGCAAAAAGCGTAATCATACCATTTAAGAGAAAGATACCAAAAGTTACCCATTCGATATTATCAAGGTTTCCTTCATGAATAATGTGGAATGCAAAATACCCAACGATATAAATAAACGTAATCTGACCGACAGATATAAATAAGTTAGCTCTTTTGTAGAGTTCTGAAACAGAAAGAATAGTTACGATACCCGCTATTATTTGCAAAAAAATGTACTCAAAACTATTTGGCACTACAAAACCTAAAATAAGGATGGTAAGCACATGCACAAAAAGTCCGAGTCGCGCATCAAAAAAATTCTTTAAAATAAGTGGCAAAATACATAAAGGCACTACATAAACATAATTTTCATTGTTCTTGACCACTAACGTAGTCACAAACACCATTAAAAGAATATTTACAAAAATGAAGGTGACCTTATTGTTATTTTCAAAAATCTCGGGGCGATACTTTTTTAAGAACAAGAACAACATTACCAAAACCAATGCTACTAAAACTGTATACCCAAAAAGTATAAAGTAGTAGTTACTACCTTTCCATAGTTCTGATTCGTACTCTTGCTTTAAGGAATTAAGGATATTATAATCATCTGATTCTACCACTTCGCCCTTCGCTATTACCAGCTTGCCTTCCAAAATATTTCCTCTAGTGAAGGAGACTTTAGAGAGTTCCTCCTGTAAGGCCTTATCCGAAAGACTTTTATTATAGGTAACATTTGCTTTTATAACGGAATTAAGTACTTTTTTCAATTCAGTTTTGTTAGCTCCAAGTCGAAAATTGTCAATGTAAGAAGCTATAAGCGTATTGGTATTGGACGCATACCTTATACGGTTTTGCGAGATAGACCTCGCAGTATTATTTTGTATTAGAAAAACTTCATCACTGCCTATTTGTTCTTTAAAAAGTCCATCTTTATAGATGGAATCCAAAACAGCTTTACCTGCCGTGTATAATTTACTTCTTTCGCTAGATGTAAAGGTATCTGAAGAAAAGGCATTCTTAAAATCTACCTCATACTTATTCAGTACCTCTTGATAAACTTGCTGGTCAAAAGTGTAGTACTCCGCTTTATTGGACTCCAGCAACTTTCGTTCAGCAGAAATGTCCTCATCGGTCTTCTTAATTGAAAAATCGAAAGGAGCGTATAGATTCTCATACTGCCAAGGTTTTCCCTTTTGAAAATCGTACTTGAACTTACCACCTCTCGGAAAGAAAAAAACAATTAGGGCAATGGAAATAAAGTATAGCGCATACTTGTAAATCACAGACTGTTTCTTATAAAAATCATCAAGTGTTCTGCCCATATAAAAAAGCTCTATGCTCAAAAATAAAGAAATCTAATTTCATGCATCCCATAAATCATTAAACTGTTGTAATGCTGTTAATTTTAGTATTTTCGCAGGAACAAAATTACTAGTATGAAAGAAGTTGTTATTGTCTCTGCGGTTAGAACACCAATAGGAAGTTTTATGGGTGCATTATCTAATATTCCAGCACCAAAATTGGGGGCAATTGCTATTGAAGCAGCACTTAAAAAAGCAAATATAAAACCTGATATGGTCGACGAAGTGCTTATGGGTAATGTTGTGCAGGCCGGAACGGGACAAGCACCGGCGCGCCAAGCTGCTATTTTTGCAGGAATCCCAGAGACAGTACCCTGTACCACAATAAATAAAGTATGTGCTTCGGGCATGAAAACCGTTATGCAAGCAGCTCAATCCATTGCTTTGGGCGATAATGAGGTTGTCGTTGCCGGAGGTATGGAAAACATGAGCCTTATTCCACATTACGTTCATATGAGAAATGGTGCGAAATTTGGCCCTGTAACCTTGATTGACGGAATGCAAAAAGATGGGCTGGTAGATGTCTATGATCAAAACGCCATGGGTGTTTGCGCAGACGCTTGTGCTACCGAGCATGATTTTTCTCGTGAAGATCAAGATGCATTTGCCATTCAATCGTACCAACGCTCTGCAAAAGCATGGGAAGAGGGTAAATTTAAAGATGAAGTAATTCCTGTTGAAGTACCTCAACGAAGAGGTGAGCCAATTGTGATCAATGAAGATGAGGAATTCAAAAATGTTAAAATAGAAAAAATTCCGGCCTTAAGACCCGCATTTTCTAAAGACGGAACGGTAACTGCCGCAAACGCCTCTACCATAAACGATGGTGCGGCAGCATTGGTATTAATGAGTGCCGACAAAGCCGCGGCGTTAGGTATAAAACCAATGGTGAAAATAAAAAGTTATGCCGATGCCGCACAGGAGCCAAAATGGTTTACCACCGCCCCGGCCAAAGCATTGCCAAAAGCTTTAGCTAAAGCAAAAATAGAACTGAATGATGTTGATTATTTCGAATTCAATGAGGCTTTCTCGGTTGTAGGTCTTGCCAATATGAAACTTTTAAACCTAGAGGACAGCAATGTAAACGTTAATGGCGGGGCAGTTTCCTTAGGCCACCCCTTAGGTTGCTCTGGAGCAAGAATTATAGTTACCTTAATTAGTGTTCTTGAGCAGAACAATGGTAAAATCGGAGCTGCCGCTATATGTAATGGTGGTGGTGGTGCTTCTGCTATTGTCATTGAACGAAACTAATTTCGAGCAGTAGCATGCAATATGGAATTTGCCCCTTAAGCATCGTTCCTGTTAGATTATCACCCGATGATTCGGCAGCAATGGTAACCCAATTATTATATGGCGATCTTTTTAAAGTTAAAGAAAATCGTAAGTATTGGGTTCGCATTGCAGTAGCATTTGATGGACAAGAAGGTTGGGTTAGTAAGAATCAATTTAAGTTACTTTCTGAAGAAGATTTTAATCAGCTCAACACTGTTGAAGAGCAAACCTTATCTACAGATTTCATATCACACATAGTAACTTCGAAAAAAATCTTTCAACCCATTACTTTAGGGGCAAGAGTTGATGTAAGCGGTTTTTTGGGCCAAACCCATGAAGGAAATTCTCAAAAACCAAAACAGGACAAATCTAAACTGGTAGAGACAGCTCTTCTCTTTTTAAATGCACCATCTTTATCAGGCGGTAAAACTCCTTTTGGTGTTGATTGTTCCGGTTTTACACAAATGATCTACAAAGTAAACGGTTTTAAACTATTTCGGGATACTGAAAAACAGGCAACACAAGGGGAAGCTTTAAGCTTTATAGAAGAAAGTGAACCGGGCGATTTGGCCTTTTTTGATAATTCTGATGGAGTCATAGATCATGTTGGTATTATTTTAAAGGATAATTACATTATACATTCTTATGGATATGTACGAATTGATAGAATAGACCATACAGGCATCTTTAACCCTCAAGAAAAAATATATACCCACAAGCTTCGGGTCATCAAAAAGATTATATAAAAAAAGCCCTGACATTTGTCAAGGCTTTTTAAAGGGTATATTTTAAATCTACTCTCCTAACAACTTTTTAATTCTCATGAAGTTTTCAGTATCGCCAAGTGCACCGTAAATATTCTTTAATTGCGATAATACACCTTCATTATCAGGATTCATTTTTAAGGCATCCTCTAAAATTTTAGAACCTTCAATAAATAAATCGTCTTTCTTTTTCTTTAATTCGTCATAACGGGCTGTATCCGCTCTTGACGTACCCAAGGTATTCATCTCATCAATCAAACTGTTTCCTTCATTTACATATGACGTAGAAAGGTTTAATTGCGCATTCACATAACTCGGGTCTATTTCTAGAACTCTTAAATAGGCGGCCCGTGCTTCTTCTAAGTTTCCTTGCTCCATGCTTATAACTCCAATGTTATACATTAGATCAGGATTATCTGGGGCCATAGCCGATGCCTGGGCCATTAGTTCTTTAAACTTGTCTTTGTCACCCAGTGTATAATACAAATTCGCTTTATTCAAAATTAAATTCACATCGTCAGGGTTACTGGCAATAGCATCTTCATATGCTGCCAAAGCTTCTTCATTTTTTCCCTGTTGTTGGTAAATAAGTGCAACATTCTTTACAATTTCCGCTTTTTTAGAAGGTGTCTTTTCTTCTTTCGGGTCTTTATGTGTACCTGCTTTCACATATAAATCACGAGTTGCTTTATCCATTTCTTCAACTTCATTCGATTCTACATTGACCGCAGTATATTTTACCCCGCTTCCATCGTATCCAATCTCTTTTAACTCATTGTAATAGTCTAAAGCGGTATCGTAATCAGCACCATTAACAGCACTGCTAGCAGCATAGTAAAGGTAAATGGTATCTTTTGGGCTTAACTTATAGCCCATATACAATTTCTGGGCTCCTGATTTGTAATCCTTATTATTATTGTCTTCAACAGCTGCATTAATAATATCCGCCGTCATTTGACCTAACTTTTGCTGTGCATCAGCAGTAAATTTCTTTTTACCAGCGGCCTCTTCAATTGAAATAACTTTTCTTAAAGCTTCTATTGCAGGTTCAAACTCTGAAAGCTTTGCATATGCGCTTCCTAAAATAGAATAAGCCTGAGCCTGATATTTCGCATCCGCACCATCAATTAGAGATTTTGCGCCCTCTAATATAGTTTTTGCCTCGGCTGCGTTACCGCTTTTTATCGCTTTATCAGCGGCCTTAATTTCATTTTTTTGTGAAAATCCTACCATCGAAACCATCACGGCAAGAAGTAATAAAATCCTAGTTTTCATTTTTAATGTAATATTTAGTGTTTATTGTTATTCTTTTGTTTCGGTATCAGTATTATCAAGAGCCGTGCCATCTTCCTCATTCACCTCAATATCAAGTATATCAGTTCCTTCAACGGCGTCCTCGTCTTTCATTACCTTGGCTACCGCAGCAATACTGTCGTTACCTTTTAGATTGATAAGTCTGACACCTTGGGTAGCACGCCCCATCACCCTTAAATCTTCCACACCCAAGCGTATCGCAATGCCTGATTTATTAATGATCATTAAATCGTCAGAGTCCGTTACATTTTTTATGGCAACCAGACC
>CAYGUZ010000139.1:0-5793 GCA_964353215.1 uncultured Flavobacteriaceae bacterium | reverse complement strand
GTATTAGGTATACGATACAAAATTAACTTTATACATATCTGTGGAAAATAAATGTTGTGTAAGTGATGAATAGTAAAGTCTATGTCTTAAAATATGAGGTTTGCTCTTAATAGGACTTAATAACCGTTAATCGATTAAAACCTATTATTACTATGCTTACAAGCAATTTAAAGAGGCTCTATATTACCCCTAACAGAATAAATTATCAAAAGTCTTAAAAGATGCTACTATCATCTTAAACTAATTGTATAATTCAATTTTTCTTAACTCTATACGTAATTCTTCGATTGGTAATTACAGTATATGCTTTGATAATACTTACCGGGGAAAATTCTGAAGTTGAATTAGAAAGTGTTGCTGTTGCAGTTAAGCCAGCTCCAAGATCTGACCCACTCGGCAAAGGAATAGTAAATAAAAATCTATTGGTATTATCCGTATTGTTATCAGTATCAGTATACGCCGAAACTCCTGTATCCGTATCATCAATACTACCTTCAACAAATGACCCAATAAAGACCTGTCCTTCACCATAGTCGGTAGAAAGACCTAAGGTATTATCCCCTACCATAGCAGCACCTTCATTGATATCCGTTAAAAAGAACTCTATGATAGCACCTGGCCTAGACCAACCAGAAATAACCATATTACTGCCAGAATTATAAATGCTTGCCATGATAGGAAAATTTATCAAGCCATTTGGACCAGAATCTACATCACCGGTATCATTAAGCGTAACTCCGTCTGATATGACACCTGAAGAAACCAGGTCGATACCTAAAGCGGGCGAAGCTGTGCCATTATTATAAATTGAGTTCTGCGAAATTAGATTGCCCGTATCGCCTGAACCGCCTACTAAAACGATACCAGAGCCACCATTATCAAAAATTATGTTATTGCTAATGCTTGAATTACTTCCGCTCAAGCGGACTCCGAAATTCTCAACATTACCGGAGCAATTACCTCCGTCTTGACCTGAACCGGTAATTGAATTTTCAGTGATGACTATATCTCCTGGGCCAGTATTATCAATACCGACACTGGCGGAATTTTCAATTAAATTTTGCCTTATGATAACCCCGTTTGAACCATTTCTGATATCTATACTACGATCACAAGGGCTATTACCTATAGCGAAAATATGATTGTTTTCAATAGTCTTTGAACCTCCTCCTCCATTGACAAATATTCCTGATGTGATTGTACTAGAAATGTAGTTGCCATCTATAAATAAATCACCAGAGGTTGTACCCAGAATTTCTACACCATAATTAATATTACCCGCATTGGCACCAGTGGCATTGACACCTAATAAAGAATTACTTACTCTAACGTTGTCACCATCATCAATGCGCACTGCTGCATTATTATTGGCATAAATTGCCAAGTTTCGTATTACGGTATTATCGCCTTCAACTTTAAAAACATCTCCTGCATTAATATGTACTTGTATCTCTGGAAGCTCGTAATTTGGTAAAACTGTTCCGGAAACTCCTACCGCTGTTCCCCCAGCACCAATTGTTCCTGTATTTGTATCACCAGAATAGGCAGTTTGAGTTCTACCATCGATTACCGTGTTAGCTGCACTAATAGAGCTCATGGGGTTTGCATTGGAAATAAAAATATCAAAATAGCTTCCGTTAAAATTAGCATCGGTAGTTCTTCCCTGTGGGTCGGCCGTTGGAGGAATCATAAATATGGATGTATCTTCACCAGGAGCCGGATCAAAAATGCTGTTTGCCTGTATATCCAATCCTGTTTCATCAAGGTTATTCGAATTAACTATAAATTGCTCTAGGGAGCCTTGTCCGTTTTCATTAGTATTGACAATCGCATTAAAATTAAAACCGAAATCAATATTACCTATACCACCTGATGCAATTACTATTGACGATACTGTTTGTGCGGCGGCAAGTATGCCTGCACTAGTATCTTCACCAGCTGGATCGGCACCCCCTACTTCATCTGTAACTTCATCTCTAGTCGTGCCATTATAAGTCGTTTTAAAAGTTTGAACGGCATAACACGTGGTACATCCTGATCCGCCACCCCTACTTGAAAGTATTGAAGAATTCACGACCCGCACCGTATAACTGCCATCTGCCATGCCTCCAAATGAGTAATTTCCCGTAGAATCTGTGGTGGTAGTATTTATTAAAGTACCCCCCGAATCATATAGCTCTACGGTGACGTTTTCTAAACCAATTCCATTGGCATCAACTAAATTACGACCATTACCCCCGGGATAATTTATATCTTCAAAGACAGTACCCGAAATTAAATTTGAGGGTACTCTCAATAGCACCGCGCTTGATATCACCAAATCTTGCCCTATGTCAACATTAGCAGTTACCTGTGTATCTGTACTAACAATGTAGGATGAAATGTCATACGTATCCAAATCCAGCCCATAAATATTACTGTTATTAACACCAGCTGAACCATCGTATATAGTTGAGTTATAGGCATTATTTCCTGTTTGACCACCATCACCAGATAAAATATTGGTGATACCTAATTGATTGGTAATTGATAATTCTTCTGGGTTGGTAGACCCAGCACTGGAACCATCTAAGGTTGCGTCACCTTCATAGGATAAAAATGTTGCTTTACTTCCTGCCGGGCTTATCGCATAAAAGTTGTCCAAATTAAAAGAAGTACTCGCATTTTGAGTAATATCGAAACCATAGTACAAATTGATTGTTGCCGCAGGCAGGGATGCCTCTTCATAAAAAATCATAAGCGACCATGCTCCCAGTACAGTCGCAGAAGCACAATAATTTCCTGCATCATCAATATTTAGGTCGGTTACGTCATAAATATTACTAGTCGGGTTGGTTATGCCATCCACTATTGAAGTTACATCTGAAATGTACCCAAAAAACTGTACATCGCCACCTAAGGAAGCATTAAAGAAAGATGCCCCATAAATGACATCGGCTTCAACCGATTGTCCTTCAAAGGTTACGAAATTATCAGGGTTGTTGTTGGAATGTGCCCAATATAAATAAGCTCTTTTTATTACAGCACCTGTAGGAATCGTAGAAGTTACCGAACCAGATGAAGTAGTTGTTATGGCGCAGGCATCAGTAGTATTCGATTGCGTTCTAAAAGTACCGCCCGCCACGGTATAGTCAAAATTTCCACTTAAATCATCGTACAAAGCCAAAGGAACGTCTTGAGGTATTGCCGGATCGGTATCCGTAATTGTGGCCGTACCAAAATTTAGGATTTCAACCCCGTTGGTAGCGTTTGACAAAACCAAATAAAATTCTTCTGTGCTTTCACCAAAAGTATCATCGACCAAAGCAACAACAACTGTTCTAGTCTCGCCTGAAATACCTGCAAATGAAAGTGTACCCGAAACTGCGGAAAAGTCAAAAACATCCTCAGCTGTACCATCTGCTGTAGCATAATCAACATTAAAAGCGCTAGTAGTAGCGCTATTATAAGTGACCGTAAATGTTGCCGTGCCATCTTCCTCAGCAATCGAAATATCATTTACGGTTAGGTAACTTGAGCTACCACTGTATCTTACTTGAGTAGTAGTTCCTCCATTCGTAGTTTGGCAGTTAAATCGATTTAATAAAACTCTTACTTGTCCTGTTAATGGAGCTATAAATGTTATTTCGGATTGCAGAGCGCCACCAAAATCGTCATTATAATCGATAAAGTTTCCGCTGGTATCATGTATCGTTAATTGCGTGTCCCATCCAGCCAAACCTACCGTCGATACGGTATATAAACCTCCTGAGACTACGTTCATGGTAAAATACCTTCCACCACGTAAATTTCCAGTAAACTGATCTGTACTCGTAGGTGTAACAACAGTTCCAGAATTGGTGCCTCCAAATGGGCACTGACTTAAAACTACGGTTGTAAATAACAACCAAATACCTAAAGTTTTATAAAAAGAATTCATCTAAATCTACTTGATTTTTCTGAATGGGTTCTTTTATCCCTTAAAAAAGTAAAGCTAGAATATGGCGAACTGTTAGCTAACTATTTGTTGTGAGTTAAGCAAGAAACAATACAAACGCCTTAATAATTGTAGTAGATGCAAAAAAAATGTGTTTATTTTTTAATGCATTTTATCGATTAGAGCCTAAAAAGACTGGTTCGAATGCCTGTTGTAGATATGAACGATCAATCAAAAATGATAAACTCTGACCGTCTGTTCAACTGGTGCTTTTCATTTGAACAAGGTACCCCATTTGCACATTCGTTCATTAGACGTTCTTCACCATACCCCTGGCCATCTAATCTATCTTCAGATATGCCTTTAGCTATCATGTAAGAAACTGTCGATTGTGCTCTTTTTTGCGACAACCATAGGTTATATGCATCGTTACCTCTGCTATCTGTATGCGCATTTACTTTTATCTTTAAACTAGGGTATTTTTCCATTGCAGCAATAACTTTCTGAATTTCAATCTCTGCATCAGGTCTAATATCGAACTTGTTCAAATCAAAGTAAATGGTACTCAGCTGTAACAACTTAGCCAAATCGTCTCCAAATCCTCCAGTTACCAAATCTCTCTCTAAGTAAAAATCGACAATTCTTGGTTTTCCATAAGACTTTACAAGATATTCTTCGGATGGAACATAACCCTCCATCATTGCCCGAACAAAATTACCTTGGTTACAATCAAGACTTAAGATATATTCTCCCTTCGCATTAGTAATGGTAGATGATACCTCATTATTTTCTTCATCGATAATCTTTACGGTAGCACCTGTTAAAATTTCATTTGAAATTCTATCTCTTACCGTACCTGTTACTTCTTGCAAGCAGTCTAAAGAAATAGGTTCTGTTTCTTTAAAACTATAAATATCATCGTCACCCGTTCCGTCGGTACGGTTTGAAGCAAAGTACCCAATACTCTTTTCTTCATCTAGGATGAATGAGAAGTCATCATACTTACCGTTTATAGGTTTCCCAACATTAACTATTGGCTGATCGTATTCGTCAAAAGCAATCTTTGTCGCAAAAACATCTAAACCTCCTAACCCTGGATGGCCATCTGAAGAGAAATACAGCACATCTGATTGCGTTATAAAAGGAAAGGTTTCCCTCGCTGTGGTATTAATGGTTTTTCCTAAATTGATTGGAGGGCCATAGGTGCCATCACCTACAATTTGCACCTTAAAAATATCAGACTCGCCATAGGTTCCGGGCATATCCGAAGCAAAATATAAGGCTTTTTCATCTGGGCTAAGAACCGGATGGGCAACCGAATAACTATCACTATTAAAAGGTAATTCTTCAATGTCCGTCCACTCGCCTTCTATTAAAGTTGCCTTGTATATTTTTAATCGGATCGTTCCTTTTTCGTCTTTGTACTTTTTGCCATCCAAAAAGTTGTTTCTGGTAAAGTACATAGTATTTCCATCTTTGGTAACAACGGATGTTGACTCATGAAGTCTAGTATTTATGTCTCCTGAAACTTTTTGAACTATCTCATTATCTTCATTGGCACCATTTACTTCATAAATATCCAAAAAATCCCTAGCATTCCATGTATGACGATATCTCGCTAAGTTACCAGTATCCCTATCAGAAGAAAATATTAACCCTTCCTTATAAAAAGAAGGCGCAAAATCGGAATATTTAGAGTTGTACTTAAATTGCTGAATATCATAACGACCAGAGTTTTCCTCGATTTTTTTCATATAATCTTCATCGAAACTAGAATCGATACCACTTTCTTTAGCTAGTTTAAAAAACTTAGCCATCATGACATCCGCCCCTTCATATTCACCTAGGGTTTTCAATGATTGGGCATACCTAAAGAC
>CAYGUZ010000138.1:0-5806 GCA_964353215.1 uncultured Flavobacteriaceae bacterium | reverse complement strand
ATTTAAGGGTATCGGTGAGGCCAAAGCGGTTACTATTGCGGCAGCTTTAGAAATTGGCAGGCGAAGAAGAGGTGGGGCCGCCCAAAAAGTGAACAAGATAAATAGTAGTGCCGATGTTTTTGAATTATTGCAACCCATTCTTGGAGAACTGCCTCACGAAGAATTTTGGATCGTATATCTCAACAATTCTAATAAAATTTTACATAAAGAACAGTTAAGCAAAGGCGGTATTACGGGTACTTTGGTAGATGTACGTTTGGTATTAAAACAAGCTTTGGCGTATGGAGCGGTAGGTTTGATATTGGCACACAATCATCCTTCGGGCACCTTGAAACCTAGCCCCGCAGACAAACAAATTACAGATAAATTAAAAACGGCTGCAGCGGCATTGGATATAAAGATACTTGATCACCTAATCATAACCGAAAAGGCTTATTTTAGTTTTGCAGATGAACAAATGTTATAAATGCTTCTAATCTACACGCATAAAATATCCAAACGTTTCACCTATACTATGAAACACATCTTTACCCGAATTTTGGGTATTGATGTTAGTTTTACCACTACAGTAGAAGATTTTATTAAACATTCTGGCCCTAAAATCACCTATACCAAGCAGCCCTTACAGAACGAATTTTTTATTAGAAGTAATAGCTTGCTATTTGAGCAAGGTATCGATGATGTTCTGGTTGAGGTTAAAGATTGGGAGGGTCTCCCTTGTTTTTTCGAAGCTGACGAAAGAAGTAATATCCCCTTTGATATTTTTGCGGCCAGTTTTTACCTTCTAAGCAGATATGAAGAATATCTGCCCCATGTTAAAGATGATTTGGGCCGTTTTCCGGTAAAAGAGAGCCTGGCCTATCAGAATAATTTTTTGCGGCGTCCGATAATTGATCTTTGGGCCAAAAAATTCTTGTTTTTATTAAAAGAACGGTTTCCTGAGATACAACAAAGAAAAAAGAAATATCAGTTCACCTCGATTGTTAACGTTACCACTTCGCATGCTTTTGCCTATCGCGGTTTTGTACGAACCATAGGCGGAATATTGCTAGACTTGAGCAAGTTGAAATTCTTGCGTTTGGCCAAGCGTGTCATGGTTTTGATAAACCCCGTAAAAGACCCTTACAATAACTTTGCTTACTTAATGAACTTGCATAAAGAGGTAAAATGTAAAACAATGTTCTTCTTCCAATTTGCAGATTATTCAAGGCATGATAAGAATGTATCCGTTTTTAAGAATAAGTTCCGGTTTTTGATCAAGTCAGTTGCTGATTATAGCATCGTTTCCCTAAGCGCTTCATATGGCTCTTCATTGAACAATAAGATTTTGAAAGAAGAAAAAAGCAGATTGGCCAATCTAATCAATAGACCGGTCAACTATTCTAGAATGCGATATAATAGAGTGCAAATACCCAAAACGTATCAAGATTTAGTAGAAGCGGAGTTTACCGATGATTATACTATGGGTTATACACATGAAATGGGCTTTCGGGCAGGTACTTGTACACCATTTTATTTTTATGATATAAATCTTGAGGTGCAACAACCTATTAGAATTCATCCATTTGCGGTTTGTGATTACACATTGCTAAAATTTAAAAAGCGGGGGCAGGTGTTTGATAAAATAGATTTTATGTACAGAGAGGTCAAAGAGGTGCAAGGAGATTTTAACATTGTTTTTTCGAATGAACTATTAGGGAGCTCTAATCGTTTAAAATGGCTCGAACTATACAAGGCTACACTTAAAAGATATTATGTTTAAAGAACCCATTACGGACGTTTTTTTTGATTTGGACCATACGCTATGGGATTTTGAAAAAAACTCTGCCTTGACCTTTGAAAAAATCCTATACCAGCATCAAGTAGATGTATCTGTTAGTGATTTTTTAAAGGTTTATGTTCCAATTAATTTAGAGTATTGGAAATTATATAGAGATGAGAAGGTAACTAAAGTTGAACTTCGCTATCAAAGACTTAAGAAGACTTTTGACGCTATTAGAGTTGATGTATCCGACAATCTGATAGATACCCTTTCAGAAGAGTATATAACTCATTTATCGTCACATAATCATGTATTTCCATATACTTTTGAGGTTTTAGATTATTTAAAGCCAAAGTATAATCTTCACATTATAACCAATGGTTTTCAAGAAATACAAGATAAAAAGCTGAAGAATGCTAATCTGTATGATTATTTTGAACAGATAGTGAATTCTGAAATGGCCGGTGTAAAAAAACCCAACCCGAAAATATTTGAACTGGCTTTAAGTTTAGCCAAAACACAAGCCAAGAATTCTGTCATGATAGGTGACAATCTAGAGGCTGATATACTGGGGGCGCAAGCCTTGGGATTCCAAACTGTACATTTTAACGCCCACAATGAGCCCGAGCATAATTTTTGTAAAATGATTGATCGTCTTGACGAAATAAAACAAATTTTGTAGAGTTATACTAGTAGGGTTCAACCTTTTTAAGTTGTTCTTATTACACTATTAATAATGCTATGAAAAAAGTTCTGAGTTACTTTTTCCTTTTTCTCTTAGTTTGCTGTGCAGAAGAGCAGAACTTTGACCAATTCGATGATTTAAGTGTTGTCCCTACACTGGCTACATCAATATTTTATCTCGAATCTCCAGAAGATGTTATCAATCAATTACCCCCGGGAAGTTTCTACAATCAAATATTCACTTTTGAAGCTTTTAATGAGGCCTTTGTTTCAGAAAGAGTATTAGATGGCGCTATCACCTATCAATTAGAGAATACGACAAGTAAAGAATTAAACTTACTGGTCGAGTTTTTAGATGCAATGGATAATGTTTTGGACAGTGAATCTTTTAGAATGCGGCCTCAACCGTCACCTTTGCTTGAGCGCGAAGTAGCTTATGGCAACGGGGATAGAAGTTTAGATATATTGAGAAATACCACCAGAATAAGAATAACTGGTGAAAATTTAGGAGATAATGCAAGCGAATCTTCAGCTAATGAACCTAGAATAATCTTAAGATCTAGCGCAGTATTTAGGGTAAGACTACAATGATAAAAATTAGACTGGTTTTTTTTACCATACTTTTTAGTGTGGCTCACCTTTGTGCTCAGAATAGACAATTGCTTTATGATTTTTATGAAATCCCACAGTCCTTACTCATAAACCCAGGAGTCAAAACGCCTTACAAACGGCATACAGGTATACCCACAATCTCTGGTATCGCGGTACAAGCTGGTACTAGCGGAATTACAGTAAATGATTTGTTCGCAAATGATGGAATTGATTTTACAGCTAAAGTGAGAGACAAGGTCGTTAATGGCTTAAGTCAACGAGACGAATTTGGGGGTAGTTTACAATTAGATATTTTAAACATTGGTTTTAGAAACGCTAATCGACCCGAAGATTATTACTCTTTTGGTGTTTATGGAGAATTATCCGTAACGCAATATTGGCCCAAAGATTTAGCGATTTTGGCTTTTGAAGGTAATGCCAATAATTTAAACAGAAGGTTTAATCTTAGCCATCTTACGACTTTTGGCGAAGGTTTAAGCGTTTTTCACTTCGGAATTAACAGAAAAGTGAGCGACAAATTAAGATTAGGGGCAAGAGGAAAAATATACTCAAGTATCTTTGAGGTGAAATCAAAATCTAATAATGGCTATTTTGTAACAACTCAAGGGCAGAATAATCTTCTTAGAAATACGCTTGTTGCAGATGTACAGGTACGAACCTCGGGTTTAAACGAAATCGTTGAAAACGAAGACTCAAACGAAAGTATTGGTGGTTTATTGACAAGAAGAGCTCTGTTAGGGGGGAATTTAGGCTTAGGTTTCGATGTTGGGTTTACCTATAAATTAAATGAAAAAACAAGTATAACTGGAAGTCTGCTTGATGTGGGTTTTATTAACCATACTAAAGATGTTAAAAACTTTACTTTAGAAGGTACAGCCTCTAATGAGGGCATAGAAATTATTTTACCCGAATCTTTTGAAGATTTGAATAGTGATATCTGGGAAAACTTGATAGATGATATTGAAGCTCAGGTGCCATTCGAAACAAATAGTGATTCTTATATCACCTTAAGGCCCATAAAACTAAATGCATCGATTCGATACAATTTTGGTGAACAAAAACAGAAAACCGAAGATTGTTATTGCGGAATCAATGGAGTTGAAAACAATAGCCCCTTCGACTATAAGAATGCCGTCGGCGGGCATTTGTTCGTTATAAACAGACCCAAAGGCCCACAGGCTGCTTTAACTGCTTTTTATCAAACAAGAATTGGTAACGCTTTAGCTCTTAAAGCTACCTACACAGCGGATAAGTTTACTTTTACTAACATCGGATTAGGTCTTAATTTTCAGGCAGGTCCGGTTAACTTTTATATTCTTGGCGATAATTTGTTAGGTTACCGAAATATTCCTGATAGTAACTATGCATCTTTACAGTTCGGATTTAATATTATATCTTGGAACAGTAATTGATCACTCTTTTTCATGAAAAATATCATTTGTTTATTTGCGTTAACTTTCACTATTAATTTCTTTGGTAATGCCCAATTGAACGACTATAAGTATATAGTTGTACCCAAACAGTTCGATGTATTTAAAGAAATGAATCAATATCAGACAAGTACCTTACTTAAATACCTCTTTACTAATAACGGCTACACGGCAATCTATGATGATAACATGCCCGAAGATTTAATAAATAACGGTTGTCTCGCACTTAAGGCCAATTTAGAAGATAAGTCCTCTCTTTTCACTACCAAAGTAATTATAGTGCTCAAAGATTGTAATGGTAGAGTGGTTTATACATCGCAAGAGGGTAGAAGTAAAACTAAGGAGTATAAGTCAGCATATACCGAAGCTATACGACAGGCATTTAAGTCTTTTGAGTTGCTAAATTACCAGTACGAACCGAAAGAGAACGAGATTGAAAAACCCATAACGGTAAGTTTTAAAAATGATGTAACATCATTGGATACTGAACCGATTAAATCTGTCTCTAAGACGAATCAAAATAAAATAGCTGAAGCGACCAAAGAAATTCAAAAAAATAAACCTGTTGTTAGCGAAGAGCAAGTGAAGGGGGTAGCGATAGAGAAAGTTGTTTCTTCTTCGGTTAATACAACTTCGGAAATTTTATATGCCCAGCCTCTTGAGAGTGGATTTCAATTGGTGGATAGCACACCAAAAATTCAATATAGATTAACTGCGACTTCTGTGGAGAACGTTTTTTTGGCGAGTCATGAAGATAAAAATGGAGTTGTTCTTAAAAAAAATGATAAGTGGTTTTTTGAGTATAGTGATAACGGTGAAAAAGTTCTTAAAGAGTTGAATATTAAATTTTAGAACTCATATTTATCTTTCCATCTTTTTTTTAAAAAATCGCGCATGGCAGTTTCTCTAGGGTTATTGCCCAACCTAAAGAAAGAAGTGCCTGCAATTTCATCTGGCAAAAACTCTGATTCTACAAAATTATCATCATGGTTGTGGGCGTACTTGTAATCTTTACCGTAGCCCAAATCTTTCATAAGTTTGGTGGGGGCATTTCGTATATGAAGAGGTACGGATAAGTCTCCAGTTTCTTTTACTTTTTGTTGGGCGAGGTTTATAGCCATGTAACTAGCGTTACTTTTTGGAGAGCTTGCCAAATAAGTGGCACATTGACTAAGAATTATACGAGCTTCCGGAAATCCGATGGTGTTTACTGCCTCAAAAGTAGAATTGGCGAGAACGAGAGCGGTAGGGTTTGCATTTCCGATATCTTCTGAGGCAAGAATAACCAATCTACGCGCTATGAACTTAACATCTTCAC
>CAYGUZ010000137.1:0-5841 GCA_964353215.1 uncultured Flavobacteriaceae bacterium | reverse complement strand
TTTTATTTCTGCCCCTAGGGTTTCTAAATCTTCTATACCCTGAACTTCAATTACATTACCCTTTAATCCTCCATCTGGTGTTGCAACAGAACCGCCAAGTGCACAAATGGGTACATTGGTAGTTAAACCTGGCTTAGTTTCTATATAAGCAAATTCAGGAGTTCCTCTGGTCCACTTTGGCACCATAACCGGTTGTAGCCAAACCCTATCCAGCCCAAGAGAATCCATCTGTCTTTTTGTATATTCTATAGCCTGTTGTGCCTCTACGGAACCTGACAAACGCCCGCCTATTTGATTCGATAGGTAATTTAACCATTCATAAGCCTTGCCATCGGTTAAAGCCTTATCATAAATAGCTTTTAGCTGTTTTTCATCATCAGACTGCCCAAAGATCGGGCCCGAAATACACAATACAATAAGTAATACTAGAATTCTCATTTGTTTTCTTTTTCCAATTCTTCTTTGAAGTTCTCCAAGTTAGCCTTTATTTTTTCGTCTAACTCGGGCTCCTCAATATCTTTGTATTTTTTTAACGCTTCCAAAAGAATGGAGGCTACGGACAAACGCGCTGCTTTTTTATTATCCGCAGGAATAATGTACCAAGGGGCATGCGGTTTTGAGGTTTTATTTATAGCCTCTTCATAATACTCTTGATATAAGTGCCAAAGCTTGCGCTCTTTTAGATCACCAGGGGAAAACTTCCAATTTTTTTCTTTTAGCTCCAATCTTCTTAGCAAACGCTGTCGCTGTTCTTCTTTTGAAAGATGTAGAAAGAACTTAAAAATTAGTGTGCCATTTTCAGCAATATGCTTTTCAAAATCATTGATTTGGCGGTATCTATTATCCCAAAAATTCTCATTTATATCTGATACATTATTGATACCCGGAATGTTTTCACCTAAAATATATTCTGGATGCACCTTTGTCACCAAAACGTTCTCATAGTGCGTACGGTTAAATACACTGAATTTGCCCCTTGCCGGTAACGCAATATAATGTCGCCACAAATAATCATGCTTTAGCTCAAGTTCTGTAGGCACTTTAAAACTATGGACTACCACGCCCCTAACATTGAAATCTTTAAATACTTCGCGTATTAGACTATCTTTCCCAGAAGTGTCCATACCCTGTAAACAGACTAAAACAGCATATTTACCGTGAGCATAAAGAGTATCTTGAAATTTACCCAATGCTTCTCTTACATTTTCTAATTCTTTCTTTAGTTCTTTATCAGAGCGCCCTAAATCTTGTAAAGTATCAATTTCTGAAAGTTTCACTTGCTTGTCTACGCGAAAGCTTTTTTCTTTTAATTCATTCATAAGAGGTAAGATACATAAATTTCAAAATTCAGTTCTATTAAAAACACCACTGTTTAACGATATTTTCTTTTTAAGCGTGCAGAACGAAGAGAATTCGAGCTTTCTACCGATAGATTTTTAAAATCTTTTAGTTGTACCATATCTTTAGAGTCCCAAATTAATTATAATGAAAACCTACAGAAGCCATATACTTCTTATTACCGCCCTACTCGGTATATTTAGCCTTGTATCAATGACCTCTTTCACTAGCTACAACGCTTGTGAGTTTGCTAATGACAATTCTATCTACATTAAAAATCAAACTTTACTTGCCTATCAAGCTGATGAATTTAAGATGGTGAAATACCATGCCTACAAGGCTTTAACAGGAATTGAAAGAGCCAAAAACAGTTTTGAGGAGTGTGGTTGTGATACTGCCCTCGAAAGTATAGGCCGAACAAAGTTGAATCTAAAAAATGCAACAAAGTCGCCCTCTATTTATGATGCCAAGACGTTTGTAGAGATAGCACTTAAAAATACAGCACTTAGTATTAATGCCTTAACGAGCTATAAAAAAAATACCAAAAGCATTTACGGTGAAGGATTTTTGACAATGAACACCAAACAGTCGAATATTATTGTTAGTGATATTATGGACTTGGAAGGACGAACACTTTCTGATAAAATAGAAAACGGGGTAGCTAAATTTCAAAAGTCTTTAGAAAATATGATCGCTGCAAATGACTGCAATACTGCTTTAAATTATGTGCAAGAAACGCATGAAACGTCTTCACGAAAATCAGTAGATGAAGATGTTTCACCAGGTAAAAGACATTTTCATAAACGCATTAAAGAAGTAACGGCAAACGCCCTTACCAAACTAAAAGATTGTAACTAATTATTTGCTCGCAAATAGCTTTACATCATCTTCGGTAACTTCTTTTCCCCCTAATATTATTAAACGTTCTATTACGTTACGCAACTCTCGCACATTACCGGTCCAATCATAGGTTTTTAGCAATTCGACAGCTTTTTTAGAAAAGTCTTTTGGTGCCGTGCCCTGTTCCGTAGCGATCTTTTTTGCAAAGTGCGAAATTAGCATTGGTATATCATCCCTTCGGTCATTTAAAGAAGGAACCTTTATTAAAATAACAGCTAAACGATGATATAGGTCTTCCCTAAAATTACCATCTTCAATTTCCTTTTTTAAGTCTTTATTGGTAGCGGCAACTACCCGAACATCTACTTTAATGTCTTTATCGGTACCTACACGTGAAATTTTACTTTCTTGAAGTGCACGTAGTACTTTTGCCTGTGCAGACAAACTCATATCTCCTATTTCGTCCAAAAATATGGTTCCTTTATTTGCAGCCTCAAATTTTCCGGCCCTGTCTTTTACGGCTGAGGTAAACGCTCCTTTAACATGACCAAAAAGCTCACTTTCAATAAGTTCTGAAGGTATTGCGGCGCAATTTACTTCAATAAAAGGAGCAGAAGAGCGTTGGCTTTTTTCATGGATCCAATGTGCTACCAATTCTTTACCTGTGCCATTAGAACCAGTTATAAGAACACGTGCATCGGTAGGGGCAACTTTTTCGATCATTTCTTTAATAACACCAATTTCTTTGCTCTCACCGATCATCTCGTAATTTTTGCTGACCTTTTTCTTGAGAATCTTATTTTCAACCACTAATTCTTTTCTGTCGAGCGCATTACGTACCGTGGTCAATAAACGATTTAGATCCGGTGGTTTTGAGATATAGTCAAAAGCTCCTAAACGCATAGTGTTTACTGCGGTATCTAAATCTCCATGGCCGGATATCATAATAAAGGGAATTTCAGGCTTTAGCTTTCTAGCTGCCTCAAGAACTTCGACCCCGTCCATTTTTGGCATTTTAATATCGCAAAGCACTAGGTCAAAATCTTCTTTCTTAATGGTTTCGATACCCTTAAGTCCGTCTTCTGCCTCTTGCACATTATACGAATCACTTTCTTCACTTAATATTTTCACCAAAACTCTTCTAATCGCAGCCTCATCTTCAATTACCAGTATTTTTGACATTCTTTTTTGTTTAAAAAATTCCAATTTTAAATCCCCCCCTAAAGTACATATTTCCCTGATTGTTCAAGAGAAAAACTTCGTTACGGCTATCATCTCGCAAGACACCGTTTTGTGCCAAGGTATAGCCAAATAAGCCATAAAGCGAGATGTACTTTGTTATATTGTATTGATATCCAAAAGCCGCAACCAATGCCGATAGCGAAATATTGCTACCTAGTTCACCGTCTGGCAGCAGAATATCGTTTTGAATATTTATATAGTACCCATCCAATAATAATGCCGTTTGTAAGGTATGTTTTTTTGAAGGGTGATATTTAAAGTTCATTCTAGGAATACCAAGGGTATATGACCAATTTGGATGAAACCTTTTATAGTAACTTACCAGAGGCAAAGGAAAAGGTAGCCCTGCATTACTATTATACGCCAGTCCTAAAGCTAAACGAAAAGGTTTTTCAATGTCCTTAACATCCTTTAGTAAAGTAGCTGTTAAATTCAACCGCATATCCTCGACCAAAATTTCTCCTGTAAAATTTGAAGCCAAACGGGGCGTTATAATACCTATTAAACGCCAGTTATCATTCCATTTCGTAATATAACCAACATTTAGGTCTATTACATATAGGCGATTAAGTTCTCTAGTCTCAAAAGGAAATTGCATCGAATTTTTAAAGTCGAAACGGTTGTATTCAGCTCCGGTCACCAAATACTTGTCATTTTTTAATTTAATAGGAACGTTTACCAAAAATCGATACCTAGTAGTTTCGATTCCACTACTGTTTTCGGGAACATGGGTTGTTTCTATGCGCAATAAATCAGTACTCTGGGCATAGCAAAAAACACCAAAAAGAAACAGTAAAATTTGAATTCCAATCTTAATAACCTTGCTATTATTCATTATCCTGTTTAAGTTGCTGTTGAATAATGTGAACGTCACGCTGCGGGAATGGAATAGTAATATTATTGGCCCTAAACTTTGTATCTATACGATAACGGATTTCACTTTTTATTCTTGGGTCACTAAAACTATCATTAATAAAAAAGTTTACCGAAAAAAGTAATGCAGAATCTCCAAAATCATCAAACAGCACAAACGGTTTCGGATTTTTTAAAGCCCCTTTTTGTTCACCTACGGCTTCTAACAATAAGTTGGTCACCAATTCAACATCACTTCCGTAGGCAACACCAACACTAACCTTTTCACGAGTACTTTTATGGTTCTGCGTATAGTTGTAAATAATATCACTTATAAAGTGATGATTAGGGATAATAATAACCTTATCGTCTCTTGTAATGGCCCTTGTTGTTCGTAACTTAATCTCAAATACCTTGCCGACTTTACCATTTACCTCCACAATGTCACCAACTCTAAGCGATTTATCTATTATTATGAATACACCACCGATAATATCTTGAAACAGCTCTTGCAAGGCAAGACCCAGACCCACAAATAGTGCGGCAGAAGCCGTCAGAATAACCGTTACATCAATACCCGCAGCACTCATTGTCAATAAAATAACAACTACATAAACCACATATTTAATAAACTTGAAAATGCTGATAAACTTCAACTTATCGTCACTTTCCATTTTACGGGTAAATAATTTACGGAGCCATTTTAAGACAAAACCTGTCATTATCATGGTTACCGTAAGCAAAAGTAAAAGCCCGACGGTAATATGAATTGAATTTTCACCTTCGCCATAGCGAAAACCCAAACCCAAAAACTCTTCAATAGAGCCCCAGATATCTTCTTTGATGATTTCTTCTATACCACTTTCTTCATCTTGAAGCATGTGCTAGTATTTTAACCATTTAAATAATTCACGATAGGTAGGTTTTTTACCATACATTAATATACCAACTCGATATATTTTGGCGGCAAGCCAAACGATACCTAAAAAAGTAATAACTAAAAGTACAATACTTGTTATTAATTGCCACAAAGGCACACCACCTTCGCCTATTCCGCCGGGCAATCGCATTAGCATCACAATGGGTGAGGTCAGTGGAAAAAGAGAAAAACCTATGGCTATTGGTCCATGAGGATTGCTAAAAACCGAAAAGAAACCTACATAAATAGCCAACATCAAGGGTAAAATTATTGGAAATATAAATTGTTGGGTATCCGTTTCGTTGTCCACTGCGGCACCAATAGCAGCATAAATAGAACTATAAATTAAATAGCCCAGTATAAAATAAACAATAAAAGACACCAATAACAACAATAATGGTAGCTTGAAGAATTCTTTTGCCCAAAACTCCATTTCACTTTCTTGGGGAGTTGGCATATTCATCATCGGATTAGAGGTTAACGCCGGATTTGAAGCCATAACACCCAAATCGATATCTAGAACCAACAAAGCAACAATGAGCAATAATGAAGCTGAGAAAATCCAAATAGCAAATTGCGTTAATCCAGCCAAAGAAGTACCAATAATTTTACCCAACATCAACTGAAACGGCTTCACGGAAGAAATAATC
>CAYGUZ010000136.1:0-5875 GCA_964353215.1 uncultured Flavobacteriaceae bacterium | reverse complement strand
TTTCCCAAAAATAAAAAAAGGATAAGTGATGGCTACATTAAAATTATTGGTTATCCCTGACAGTTTAAAAAAGGCGATTCCATTTACAACAATTGCGACAGTTTCTGAAGCCAATTCTAAATCAAATGAACCATCTGTTGTTTCCGTTTCAGGATTATTAAAACTTTCAGATACTAAACTGAGATTTGGATAGTTTAAAACACCGTCACTAGAAATTAAGAGGCCCGTACTACTCCTGATTTCAGAAATGTTTGGTGAAGTAACATATATTGTTGTTAAACCATAATCACGGACGTAATTACAGTTATTTTCATTTCTAAGTATCAAACGGTTTTCTTCTACTTTAGCGGTAACCTCATTCAATAAAAATTCACCAGTTTCAATCTCAATCTGTTGCTCATCTCCTTGTTTTAAAACCAAGTTCAAGTTTTCAAAAACGGTAATTGTTGTAAACTGAGGAACTTCAACCTGAACTCGAACGATGTCTCCGGCATTTTGAATGCAGTCAGGTACATTTTCTCCATTACAAGAAAATAGTAAAGCCACTATTACGATGTAAAATGCATTTTTCTTCATAATCGTATACCTATTCCAAACTCCACGGCTTCCGCAGCTGCCGCATGCGATTTTAGTGTGATGCTACCGAAAACCTTATCACCAAAATAGCGTTTCAATCCCATTCTATTATACACCTTTCCTTCAAAATCAAAAGGATAATACACATAATAACCTAATTGAGCAACCACGCTTAACCTATTGATAAAAAGCTCATGGCCCACAAATAAACCTACTCTTTTAAAATCGGTATCGGGAGCAACATTCATTTCTGGAAAAGAAGTAGTCTGAAAACGAATCAAATCCTTTAAAAAATTAGAAAAGAAAACATCTGTCCCTAATTGAACAGCACTTTTTTTACCTAATCTTTTGTCTGCATAAGCAGAAAATATAACAAAGCCATATTGCCCTGAATTGATAATATCACTCTCATTAACGCCCCCCCTTAAAGCAAAATTGTAGCGAATAGGTTCCGAAATTTTTTCTTTTGGCTGTTTTGGCTTAAAATCATATTCGACACCTCCATCTAAATCATAGGTAACGCCAAAATTCAAAGCTGCGGTATTTGTAGAAGTATTTGGAGCTCTAAAATTGGCATTTGAGTAATGTATTAGCGAAAGCCCGGCTTTAAAACCTAAACCAGCAATCAAATTTTCTTTGTGATAATTCAACATCAACATAGTAGAACTAAGCAAATGAGAACCATAAGCATTATTTCTAAAATTGGTTTCCCTATCATATGGGTTGGTATTATAGGCAACGCCCTGAGCGATTCGTAACTGAACATTACGTTTTAAAAAATAAAAATTATAATGTGCATAAAGTCCGAAATGCTTGCCCAAAACTGTGTTTTTCATATCTTGATAAGCAAAAGTAAACCCACTATCTGGGTATCCATATTCAGGCTCCCAGGCTTCATCTCCATATCTTTTTCTATTAAAACCCAGTATAAACCCAACCGGGTGTTCCGTAATTAGGTGAGATATATCAGTATTGTGCAATAGAATTGAGCCGTTAAACTGGCTAAGATCTAAAACAAATTTCTTTGGTGTTTCAGGGCTCTGAGAAAAGCCAAAGACAAAAAATCCCAAAAATAGGAGTGATAGTAGGTGCTTCATCAAGCGTAAAAGTACCAATTAGATTTGAGAGTAGTAAAGTCTAATTCTTTAGAACAACCATTAAAATACCTCTTTTGCAATGGCTGCGATATTGTCCGATTTGCCCATCGAATAATAGTGTAGAAGGGGAACACCGGCATTTTTTAGCTCCTTAGATTGCTCAATTGCCCAATCTACGCCTACCTTACGCACGTCTTTATTCGTTTTACAATCGTCAACCGCATCAATTAAATCTTGAGGTAGGTCTATTCTAAAAACTTGTGGTAATAATTGTAAATGCCGCTTGACCGCGATGGGTTTTATCCCTGGAATAATAGGTATATTTATTCCAATTTCTTTTGCGGCTTTTACAAACTCAAAATACTTTTTATTGTCAAAAAACATTTGGGTAACAACATAATCGGCCCCTGCATCTACTTTTTCTTTTAGTCTTTTTAAATCTGATTTTAAAGAAGGAGCTTCTAAATGCTTTTCAGGATAACCGGCGACGCCAATACAGAAATCTGCACAATCATCGGTTTCAATAACCTCGTGCAAATATTTGCCACAGTTTAAATCTTGAATCTGTTTTACCAAACTTATTGCGTAAGGATGGCCTCCTTTTGTTGGTTCAAAATACTTTTCTTCACGCATGGCGTCACCCCGCAAAGCCATAACGTTATCAATACCCAAATAATGACAATCTACCAACAGGTACTCTGTTTCTTCCTTTGTAAACCCACCGCAAAGTACATGCGGAACCGTGTCAACATCATACTTGTGCTTTATAGAGGCACAAATACCTACAGTACCTGGCCGCATACGAGTCAATTTTTTATCCAATAGACCATCCCTATCAATATAAACATATTCTTCACGTGAAGTCGTAACATCAATAAATGGAGGCTTAAACTCCATCAATGGGTCAATATTATTATACAATTCTTTAATATTGCGCCCTTTTACGGGTGGAATAATTTCAAAACTAAAAAGGGTTTCCCCTTTGGCTTTTTTTAAATGGTCCGTTACTTTCATATATGCTGAACTTGTTTCAGTGTCTATTTTATTTTCATAAAGGCGTTACCTAAAGGTGGGGCTTTCGGTAGTCGCTCTTTTTTATCTCGACTTCGCTTGATACTACAGAAAAGGAGCTTCAACAAAACCTCGATCACTTATGCATCTTTATTTAAAAATCAATCATCTGCAATATTTGGAGCAAGCCATTTTTTAGCTTTCTCCAATGCTATTCCTTTTCTTTTTGCAAAATCTTCTACTTGGTCTTGTTTTATTTTACCCAGACCAAAATACTTTGCTTGTGGGTTAGCAAAATAATACCCACTTACGCTGGCAGCTGGCCACATGGCCAAACTTTCTGTTAATTGAACACCAATAGTTTCTTCTACTTGGAGCAATTGCCATATGGTCAACTTTTCTAAATGATCCGGACATGCAGGATAGCCCGGTGCAGGGCGTATGCCCTTATAAGATTCATTAATTAAGTCTTCATTACTTAGAGCTTCATTGATTGCATAGCCCCAATGTGCCGTTCTAACTTCTTTATGCAAGTATTCTGCAAAAGCTTCGGCCAAACGATCCGCTAAGGCTTTAACCATAATGGCATTATAGTCATCAAGATTTTTTTCATATTGAGCAGCTAACGCTGTAGTACCAAAACCAGTGGTCACACAAAAACAGCCTATATAATCTTGCTTTCCACTTTCTTTGGGAGCGATAAAATCTGCTAAAGCATAATCCGCTACACCCTCTTTTCTTTGTAATTGCTGGCGTAAAGTTCTAAATAGTACCCTCTCGTCACTTTCTTTGTTCTCGACTCCGCTCGAACTGACAGAAAGATTTATTTCAATATCATCATCATTAACTGTATTAGCAGGAAATAGCCCAAAAACCGCTTTAGCTTTTAACTCCTTTTCCTTAATTATTTTACTGAGCATTTCTTGAGCGTCAGCAAAAAGTTCACGTGCTTGATTACCCACAATTTCGTCCGATAAGATCTCAGGATATTTACCATGCAAATCCCAACTTCTAAAGAAAGGTGACCAATCGATGAAGTCTACAAGTTTTCCTAAATCGAAATTCTCAATTACTTGAATGCCCAATTTTTTGGGCTTTACAATTTCCGCAGTATTCCAATCTATTTTAAACTTATTGGCGCGAGCCAACTGCAAAGATTTGTAGTCCTTTTTCTTAGTACGTTTTAAAAACTTATCTCGAAACGCTTCATAATCTAGTTTTAGATTTTCTTTATAGGCATCTGAACTTTCTTTTTGCAATAAATCGCCAACCACGGTTACCGCTCTAGATGCGTCATTAACATGCACTACTGCATTTTTATATTGAGGGTCGATTTTTACTGCAGTGTGTGCTTTACTGGTCGTTGCGCCACCTATTAATAAGGGCACTTGAAAATTCTGACGTTGCATCTCTTTAGCCAAAAAAACCATTTCATCAAGCGAAGGGGTTATTAGTCCACTTAAACCTATGATATCTACATTATGTTCGATTGCTGCATTAATAATATTCTCTGGCGGTACCATTACCCCTAAATCTACAATTTCATAGTTGTTACAGGCCAATACCACACTCACGATATTTTTTCCGATATCATGTACATCTCCCTTAACTGTTGCCATTAGAATTTTACCTGCTCCTTTTGCATCAGTTAGTTGTGGGTTTTTAAGTTTTTCTTCTTCAATAAATGGTTCTAAATACGCCACAGCCTTTTTCATGACTCTTGCAGATTTTACCACCTGTGGTAAGAACATTTTTCCGCTACCAAACAAATCGCCAACCACGTTCATACCCGTCATTAGATTACCCTCAATAACATCAAGCGGTTTTGTAGCTTTTTGTCGCGCCTCTTCAATATCTTCAATAATATATTGATCGATACCCTTAACCAAAGCTCTAGTAATTCTATTTTGAAGTGATTCTTCCCGCCAGGACAAATCGATTCTGCTTTCCTTTGCTTTACCAACCACAGATTCGGCAAAGTCGAGTAACCTTTCAGTAGCGTCATCGCGCCGATTGAGCATTACATCTTCAACGTGTTCTAAAAGGTCTTTTGGAATATCATCATATACCTCTAACATCGTCGGGTTTACGATACCCATATTCATACCTGCTTGAATAGCGTGGTAGAGAAATACAGAATGCATGGCTTCACGAACGGGGTTGTTCCCCCTAAAAGAAAAGGAAACATTACTAACCCCACCACTTACGCTGCAATAGGGTAAGTTTTCTCGAACCCATTTGGTCGCATTTATAAAATCTAGGGCATTTGACTTGTGCTCATCCATTCCTGTAGCTACAGGAAAAATATTAAGGTCAAAAATGATGTCTTCAGGAGGAAAACCTACCTGATTTACCAAAATATCATACGAACGTTTAGAAATTTCAATACGCCTTTCATAATTATCTGCCTGCCCTACCTCATCAAAAGCCATTACAATAACTGCTGCGCCGTAACGCCTGATCAACTTCGCATGATTTATAAATTCTTCTTCCCCCTCTTTTAAACTAATGGAGTTTACCACACATTTACCTTGCACCACTTGAAGACCTGCCTCAATAATTTCCCATTTAGAGCTATCTATCATAATAGGAACGCGGGCAATATCGGGTTCTGCAATAACTAAATTCAGAAACTTGACCATGGCGTGTTTACCATCAATTAAACCATCATCCATATTAATATCGATGATTTGGGCACCGCCTTCAACTTGATGACGTGCCACTTCTAAGGCTTCATCAAACTTTTCTTCTTTAATAAGCCTTAAAAATTTCTTCGAGCCAGCAACATTGGTACGTTCTCCTACATTAATGAAGTTGCTATCTGGTGTAACAAGTAAAGGTTCTAAACCAGAAAGTTTTAGATATTTTGGTTTTGCTTCTTTCATTAATTAGATTTCTATAGTCAATTTTCTTGGCTCAAATTGCTTAACTACCTCGGCAAGAGCAGTAATATGCTCTGGTGTTGTTCCGCAACAACCCCCGACAATATTTACCAATCCTTTTTCTACATACTCTTTAATTTGAGAAGCCATCTGTTCTGGGGTTTCATCGTACTCGCCAAAAGCATTTGGTAATCCTGCATTTGGGTGTGCAGATATAGCGTAATCAGATTTTGCCGATATTACCTCTAAATGCGGAACAAGCTGTTTAGCGCCTAATGCACAATTGAACCCCACAGAAAGAATTGGGAT
>CAYGUZ010000135.1:0-5875 GCA_964353215.1 uncultured Flavobacteriaceae bacterium | reverse complement strand
AATTTTAGTAATTACACAGGGCGCTCATCTGAGGCAGATTTAGCTAATCTGAGCAGTTTCCTTCAGAACACCTACGGTTATAACCCTGGTATTTTTGATAATAATGCAACTACTTTAGAGAGTAACACCTTAGTTGCTAAAATAGATTGGAACATAAATGAGAACCACAACTTGTCTTTAAGACATAGTTATGTTGGTGCAGATAATTTGGAAGCCCGTAACTCTGGTAATAGAAATATTGGTTTTATAAACGGCTCAGAATTTTTTGTTTCTAATACCAATTCTACGGCATTAGAATTAAACTCTAGATTTGGCAATAAGTTTTCTAATAACTTGGTTGTTGGTTATACTACTGTTCGTGATGACCGTGATCCTTTTGGAGACCCTTTCCCTACTGTAGATATACAAGATGGCGACGGAACAATTTCTTTTGGTTCAGAACCTTTTTCAACGGCTAACCTGTTAAATTCAGATTACCTTACAATTTCAAACAATTTTGAAATCTACGCTGGTCGTCATACAGTTACTTTAGGTGCTAACTTAGAGTTTGCAGATGTTAAAAATTTGTTTTTCGCTTTTAACTTTGGAGATTACACTTTTGAAGATCAATTTGATGATGATGGTAATCTTACATCAACTGGTTTAAATCAATTTTTAACCGGCCAAGATGCAGACGTTTACCAACATGGTTATTCTTTAGTGGGTAATGGTATAAACGGTGATGAATCTGCTGGTTCTGCAGACTTTAAAACATCACAGTACGGATTTTATGTACAAGATGATTTTGATGTAACTGATGATTTTAAATTCAGCTTTGGGGCTCGTATAGATATACCTACATGGAAATCAGGAACTGTTAACGAGGATTTTAATACTACAACAGTTGGGCTATTAGAAGCTGCAGGTAAAGATTTACAGGGCGCTCGTGTGGGTCAAGAAATCAGTAATGCGGTTTTCTCTCCACGTTTAGGATTCAATTGGGATGTTAATGGAAATAGAACTACCCAAATAAGAGGTGGTATAGGTGTATTTACTTCTAGATTGCCTTTGGTTTGGCCTGGAGGAACTTACAATAACAATGGTGTAACCGGTGGATTCAATTTTGAATTTGGCCAACCCTTTGTTGCCGATGTTAATAATCAATTTGAAGACCCTGCTCCAGGTTCTGGTGGTTTAGGAGGTAATATCGATTTAGTTGCGGCAGATTTTAAATTGCCGCAGGTAATGAAATACAATATTGCCATAGATCAAAAATTACCATTTTGGGGATTGATTGCTTCTGCAGATTTCTTGTATACAGATGTTATTACAGATATTTACTATGAGAACCTAAATTTAGGTGGACCAACAGGATTTTACCAAGGTGCGGATAACAGACCATTTTACAATAGGAGTGCAGAAATAGATGATACTTATGGAAGAATTATTTTAGCTTCTAATACAGGCGGTGGTAATGCTACGAATGCGACATTTACCTTAAGAAAGCCATATGAAAATGGTTTTGCGGGATCTGTATCATATGTATATGGTGAGTCTAACAAGATTTTTGATGGTACTTCATCTCAAAACAGTTCGCAATGGAGAGGTATACAGACTGTTAATGGTAAGAATTCAAACTTGCCAGTTACCAGATCTGATTTCGCTTTAGGTAATAGAATAACTGCTAATGCGTCTTATGAATTTAAGTGGAGTGACAAAGTAAAAACTACAGTAGCACTTTTCTACGAAGGTGTTCAGAGTGGCCCTTACAGTTTTACATATAGAGAAGGTAGAGACTTGTTAAATGATGATTCACGAGATAACGCTCTAATCTATATTCCTGCAAGTGCCGATGAGATTGTTTTCTCGGGCGATGCTGCTGAACAAGCTGCGAAATGGCAACTATTGGATACTTTTATTGAGAACGACGACTACCTTAGCGAAAATAGAGGGCGTTATGCAGAGCGTAATGCTTCTAGAGGCCCTTGGAGTCATGTAGTTGACTTTAAGCTACTTCAAGATTTCTCCTTCAAAGTTGGAGAGAAGACACATACACTACAATTTTCTGCAGATGTTTTCAACTTTACCAATTTGTTGAGCAAAGATTGGGGTAAACGTAAGTTCATTAGAAGCAATGTTAGCCCACTTACAACAGTTTCGACAGGAGATACTCCAGTATTTGATATTAATTCTGGTGTTATCAATTCAGATGGTTCTGCTAACTTAGAAGAATTAGATGATTTTGGTCTTCAGTCTTCTAGATGGCAAGCGCAGTTGGGTGTTAGGTATATTTTTAACTAAGCAAACGCACAATTACATATAATTTAAGCCCCGTACCGATAGCTATCGGTATGGGGTTTTTTATTTTTAAAGAATTCGTATTTTTAAGCATCAAACTTAGACTATGGAAATTATACAAAACCTTCACTCTTACCTTGCCTATATTGTTCTTGCAATCTTAATTTTAGCAGTTTTAAACGCACTTTCGGGTTGGTTGGGTAAACGAGAATTTAAATTTGAAAAAGACTTAAGAGTAAGCCTTTTTGCACTTATTTTAAGTCATATTCAGCTATTGGTAGGCTTGGTTTTATACTTTACCTCTGCAAATGGGTTAAAGGCCATACAAACTCTGGGTATAGGTAATCTTAATGCTCCGGCACGTTTATTGGCTTTGGAGCATCCATTAATTAATATTATTGCTATTGTTTTAATTACTATAGGCTGGTCTCGCCACAAAAAGAAAACAGAAGATGCTGCTAAATTTAAAAGTATTGCCATATTCTATGGTCTTGGACTTTTATTGATTTTAAGCCGAATTCCATGGTCTCAATGGTTTAACTAATTATTTAACTACGGTAATTTTAAAGTCGATTTTAGAGTCCGCATCAAACACTGCAAAAGGTTCGACATTTTGTTCGACACCATTATAGGTCGCTGACAATACTTCTAGTAAAAACAACCCGCATTCATCGGCGGTGCCATGCTTTAGATCAACTACTAAGGTATCGTTTTCGTTTTCATTTAGTTTTAAAACCCAAGTATTTTCTCCTTCCGGGCCTAAAAGCTCTAAAACGATAATATCTTTAACCGATTCTGGTAGGCTAGGTATTTGAGATTCGTCAAAAACGACAGGGCGGATGACGAAACCATCTTTCTCTGCACTAATGTTATGCCCAGGGTAGGTATCGTCAGCAATGAGATTTGTTCCATTGGCGTCTACCAATTCAACATACATTGACTGGACAATGACATCAACACTACTGCCATCGGGTAAAGCACATGGTACACCATCATCACTTAGGTTACATGAGATACTGATCAAAAAGGCGATTAAATACAAGCCTATTTTTTTCATAGCTGTTTTCTCACAAGATGCAAAAAGTTTGTAGCGTTGCGTAAGGCACACAATTATTTATATGCTTTTATGAGATATAGAAATATAGGAAAATGATCGCCATAGCCACCTTGGTATGTTGTGCCCACGTAGGTTCTATAAGGATAGCTTTTGTATCTGCCGCTTGCAGTTTTTAAATATGGTGGGGCAAATACGCCAGCCTTCCAAAAAGAGTATTTATCTTTTTCTTTATCAATAAGGTTTGATGTAAAAAAGAACTGATCGAACAGGTTCCATTTGTCCCTGTAGGCCAAAGTACCGACGCCATTTCTAAACAGTTTTTCCATAGGGTTGAATAAAGACAGACTATCCAATTTTTTTATTTTTCCTTTGGTTTTCAATACTTTTTTAAAACTTGTATCTCGAGGGTCGTCGTTAAAATCTCCCATACTAATAATCTTGGCATCAGGTTCTATATCTTGAATAGAATCAATTATTCTTCTGTTCAATTCTGCCGCTTTTCTTCTATAGGGTTTACTGCGAGCTTCACCGCCACTTCGAGATGGCCAATGATTCACGATAAAGAATAGTAGTTCTCCATCTAAAAGGCCATTGACAACAAGTTGGTCTCTAGTATAATCTCTATAACCTTCTTCATTAAATAAGAGTAGTCTATGGCTTTTGAAAGAAGTGGGTAGAAATGAAGCTTTCTTGTATAACAAGGCTACATCTATACCTCTTTCATCCGGAGAGTCTAAATGGATGATTCCATAATCGTTTTGTTTGAGATTTTTATGTTGTACCAAATCATTGAGCACATTTTTATTTTCTACTTCGCATAAGCCGATAATATCTGGTGAGGTTTTAGCTAGATTTTTTCCAATTTTAGAAAGTACTTTAGAAATATTTTCAATTTTCTTTTCGTAACGTTTTTGGGTCCATTTGTAACTCCCTTCAGGAGTTCTTTCGTCATCAAAAATCAATGTGTCATTAACAATATCAAATAGATTTTCAACATTGTAAAATGCAACAGTTTTTACTTTAAAGGTCTTTTTAGCTTGACTAAAAACTAGAAGGGGAATGCATGTTATTAGGAATAATAGAACTCTCATTGTAAAATAAAAATAAGGTAACATTTCAAATATTTATTCTAAGTCCAAGGAATTTCTTACATTTTAAGTATCATTAAAGTACAGATTACGATTTGCATGCGCTTATTTTTCATCTTTTTTTGCGTAACATCATTGGTTTATGCACAAGAACCGACTCGTCTTTTCGGAAGCATACAAAAAGAAGGCACGAGCACTTCGCTAAAAGAAGCTTTAGTATCAATTGAGGGTACTGGCGAGACAAGTTTATCAAATGGCGAAGGTCTTTTTGAAATGGTTACCCTATTAAAGGGAGCTTATATTCTTCGTATTTCAGCTCCCTATTTCGATACTAAACGCGTACCTATTGTTTTAGAAGGGCAAAGTTTAGACTTGGGTTTAATTTTCTTGAGCAGTGATATAACTGTCGAACAAACGGATAATTTGATCACTCTTACAGAATCTGATTTGTCGGATGACGACGAAACAGTCTCCTTGTCTGCTGGTATTCTGCAGGCAACAAGAGATATTTTTCTGAATCGGGCGGCTTTTGATTTTGGTCAGGCTTTCTTTAGGGTACGGGGTTACGATTCTAGAAACGGACAGGTACTTATTAATGGAATTCGGATGAATAAGTTTTTTGACGGTCGTCCCCAATGGAATAATTGGGGCGGTCTTAATGATGTAATTAGAAATCAACAATTCACAAATGGATTAACTCCTTCTGACTATACTTTTGGCGGAATTTTAGGAAATACGAACATTGATATGCGGCCCTCTAAGTTTAGACCAGGTATTCGTTTGTCGACCTCTGCTTCAAATAGAACTTACACGGGCCGTTTAATGGCGACGTATACTTCTAGAACAAATGAAAACGGGGTAACGTATTCTTTCTCTGCATCGAGAAGGTGGGCTAAAGAAGGCTATATAAATGGCACTTTATACGATGCCTATTCTTTCTTTGGGACATTAGAATATGAGATTAACGACAAGAACAGCATTGTACTCACAGGTATATTGGCAAAAAATAGGCGTGGGCGTTCTTCGGCAATTACAGAGGAAGTTTTTGAGTTGGCCGGCAATAAATACAACCCTTATTGGGGAGAGCAAAATGGAACTATTAGAAATTCTAGAGAGCGAAATATTTCTGAACCGATTGTAATGTTCAATCATCATTTTAAATCTGAAAAATTAAACATAATCAGCGGTTTGGCATATCAATTCGGTACGAATGCCCGCAGTAGGTTAGGCTATTTTAATGCCCCAAATCCAGAGCCGACGTATTATAGGTATTTACCGAGTTTTTATATCAATAACCCAATAGGGGCCGACTTTACAAATGCGGAGCTTGCCCGTGAAGGGTTTTTAAGAAACGGACAAGTCAATTGGGCAAACTTGTACCAGGCGAATTCTAATGGAAAGGCTGCTTATGTCTATTACAACGACACTGTTGCTGACCGGCAACTTTCATTTT
>CAYGUZ010000134.1:803-5885 GCA_964353215.1 uncultured Flavobacteriaceae bacterium | reverse complement strand
TAATTTAGATACCGAAAGTGAAGCTCTAATCCAAAAAAGTTTGGCGGAACTTACGAAAGGAAGAACAACTTTTGTAATAGCGCACCGCTTAAGTACCATTCGAAAGGCAAATCAGATTTTAGTAATTGAAAACGGACGTATTGCCGAACAAGGCACCCATGATGAGCTGATTGCAAGTGAGGGTAGGTACTATAACCTGTTTACCTATCAGGCTAGGATATAAAAAGAGACATGAGATACTAGACCGCTTTGCTTTTAGATATTAGATTGCTATGGATAAATCAAAACGTAGAAAAAGAAATTTTAAGAGAAAAAAGCATTTTGAGGAAGGCAATTCTTAAACTTCTTCAGGGGCCAATTCTACCTCAAGTCCATCCAATTCTTGGGTAATATGAATTTGACATCCTAAACGAGAATTGTCTTCTACGTTAAAAGCTTCGGCAAGCATTGCATCTTCATCATCTGATTTTTCTGGCAAATCATGCTCAGATTTAATATAGCATTGGCAAGATGCACACATGGCCATACCACCGCAAATACCTATGGTACCCTCTGGAGCTAGTTCGTAAGAGCGAACCACTTCCATCAAGTTCATATTCATGTCTGTTGGTGCATCAATCTCGTGAGTGACGCCTTCCCTGTCTGTAATCTTAATTTTTATGTCGGACATAGTCCTTTAGTTAATTAGTGTTTTAGTGAACTAGTTTTTTACTTCATCGACTTAATAAAAGCATAAAGCATTTTTGAAATTTCGTTTGTTTCATTTATCAGTTTAGATGAATCTTGCTTATTAAGATAGTTTAGTCTTTCAGACAAATAAAGCATAGATCTAACTTCACTGTTAGACGCAAGAGAAAAATAAAGGAATCTTTTAAAATCTGGATTAGTATTACGTTCAAAACCCTCGGCAATATTATTAGATATGGAAACAGAAGCTCTAGTTATTTGATCTCTAAATCCAAAATCCTTACTATTAGAAAACTTATTATATATTGAAACAGCTAAGTCTTGTGATTTTTTCCAAACTTTCAAATCCTCAAACCGTTGTACAGTCATATTTTTCTAACTCACTGTTTAACTAATTCACTATCCAACTAGTCAATAGACTTAACTACCGCTTTAGGTGCTTCTTTTTTACTACCATCAAAGCCGGTTACACCACCAACTGTAGTGTACTTCATTACATATTTCTTATCTGGAAAAATACGCTGATAGGCACTTTGGCACATTAAAGTAGCTTCGTGAAATCCACAAAGTATCAATTTCAATTTACCCGGATAGGTGTTCACATCTCCAATGGCATAAATACCAGGAATATTGGTTTGATAGTCCAACGTATTATCAACTTTAATAGCATTTTTTTCAATCTCAAGCCCCCAATCTGCAATAGGCCCTAATTTAGGCGAAAGTCCAAAAAGTGGAATAAAATTATCTACTTGAATCTCAATGTTATCTTTTGTATCAGTTTTTTGAACTACAACACTTTCTAAACTATTTTCTCCTTTTAGTTGGATAACTTCTGCAGGAGTAACTAAATTGATCTTCCCTTCGTTCTTAAGTTCTTGAACTTTCTCAACGGAATCCAACGCACCCCTAAATTCATTTCTACGGTGTACTAAAGTCACCTCATCAGCTACATCAGCCAAAAAAATAGACCAATCCAAAGCGGAATCTCCCCCCCCGGCAATCAATACTTTTTTATTACGGTAAACCTCTGGATCTTTTATAATGTAGGCCACTCCGTTATCCTCAAAAAAGTCAAGATTTTCCAATTTTGGCTTACGAGGCTCGAAACTACCCAAGCCTCCAGCGATAGCAACAATTGGTGCATTATGTTTAGTTCCTTTCGTTGTAGTTACTACAAAAGAATCATCAGCTAACCTTTCTATCGTTTCTGCGCGTTCACCAAGCGTAAAGCCAGGTTGAAAAGGTTTAATCTGTTCCATTAGATTATCGACCAAGTCTCCCGCCAAAACCTCTGGAAAACCTGGGATATCATATATCGGTTTTTTAGGATAAATCTCTGAACATTGCCCACCTGCTTGGGGTAGCGCATCGATAAGGTGGCACTTTAGTTTTAAAAGTCCGGCTTCAAAAACAGCAAAAAGCCCTGTCGGGCCCGCGCCAACTATTAGTATATCTGTTTTAATCATGAAAATCTCTTAGAATTGGTCAAAACTAAGTGGTGTAGTCTTTGAAAAACTATGACTTATACGATTTAACTAAGGTTAATTACTTCTTCAATTTGAGGTACATATTTTTTGATGGTCATCTCAACACCGCTTTTCAATGTCATTTGATTAACACTACAACCGATACAGTTACCCTCTAGTTTTACTTTTACCGATGTATCATTATCGATAGATATCAAAGAAATATCGCCTCCATCACTTTGCAAAAAAGGACGAATTTCTTCTAATGCTTTTTCTACATTTAATCTTACTTCTTCTGATGTCATAAGAATTATTTTTTAACAGCGGCACAACCTGCCATTGTTGTAATTTTAATTGCTTCAGTTGGTGGTAAAGCTGTATTTCTGTTTACCAATTCTTGCACTACATTTTTGGTCAATTTCTCAAAAGCTACTTCGGTCGGTGTAGCGGTTTGCAATGCAGCCGGTCTTCCTACATCTCCTGCTTCTCTAATACTTTGAACCAAAGGAACCTCCCCTAAAAACGGAACTTTTAAATCTTCGGCCAAATGCTTTGCTCCATCCTTACCAAAGATATGGTATTTGTTCTCGGGCAGTTCTTCTGGCGTGAAATACGCCATGTTTTCTATAATCCCTAGAACCGGCACATTAATTGCCTCTTGCTGAAACATTGCCACACCTTTTCTTGCATCTGCCAAAGCAATCTCTTGCGGAGTACTAACTACAACGGCACCTGTTACAGGCAAAGACTGCATAATACTTAAATGAATATCTCCGGTACCTGGGGGCAAATCCAATAATAAAAAGTCAAGTTCTCCCCAATGTGCATCAAAAATCATTTGATTTAGAGCCTTAGATGCCATGGGACCTCTCCAAATCACGGCCTGATTTGGTTGTGTGAAAAACCCGATGGACAATAATTTAACACCATAGTTCTCTACGGGTTTCATTTTATTTTTGCCATCTACATTGATAGAAAGTGGTTTTTCTAAAGCAACATCGAACATTATGGGCATCGAAGGCCCATAAATATCGGTATCTAAAACACCCACATTAAAACCCATTTTAGCCAATGTAACGGCCAGATTCGCGGTAACAGTAGATTTACCGACCCCACCCTTGCCCGAGGCAACAGCTATAATACTTTGTATACCTGGTATTGGTTTCCCTTTAATTTCATTAACCTTAGGTTTTGTCGCGGCTTCTACCTTTAGATTTACCTTAATCTTAGCTTTCTCATATACCTTATCGTGGATAATTTTTAAAATCTCAACTTCGGTTTTTTTACGGGCCTGTAAACTAGGGTTTTTTATGGTTAAATCTACTTCTACCTCATCACCGAAAACCTGAACATTGGTTACAGCGCCACTTTCGATCATATTTTGGCCTTCACCAGGAACGGTAATATGCTCAAGAGCTTTTAAAACTTCTTTCTTATCTATCTTCATTAATCAAATTTATCTTGTGATTCTGAGCTTATAAAAGCACAGTCGTTTAAATTGATTCTAAATTACAAAGATACGGCGTCGGCCGCAGATTAAGAAGTGAGTAGATTGAAAATGAAGATGGTATGATAAGGTTCTATTATGAATACCTATTTGGTAATTTATCCTAATTATTGAAATATTTACAAATAATGATTTATATTTGGGATGTAATAATTTATCCTAATTTTTAAAAAATTAGGAAATAATAACAAATATGATTGAGAAAGCTCCGGAATATTCCCTTAATAATTCAAATAAAAATATTTCAAATAGTGAGAGAAAAATACGGGAAAATAAAGAACTGATATACAAGATTAGTGATAACTATTTCTATTGGGATAAAGTGAAATATCTCAAGTTCAACAACTGGGATAATGAAGAAGCATGGTTGGAAATAAAATTTAGAAGAAGCTTAAGGGGTATACGATATTTTTTTTCTGGATTAAAAATAGTTTTTGAATATAATTTAAATGATCAACTATTAAAAAAACTCCACTACCTAGACTTCAACTTTGGTGCTGGACTTCAAAAAGAACAGTTACTTTCAGATTTGGACAAGGCTCAATACCTAAACAACGCCCTTATGGAAGAGTCTATCTTTTCTTCTATGATAGAAGGGGCGACCACAACACGAATCAAGGCAAAAGAAATGTTACGTAAAAAAACCAAACCACGTAACAAATCTGAGCAGATGATAATGAACAATTATCAAGCTATTCAATACATCAGTGAAAACCAAGATGAGGATATTTCCTTAGCGAAACTCTATGAAATTCATCAAATAGTTACCAAAAACACTCTAGAAAATGAGCATATTGGTATTTTAAGAAGTACTGATGATGTTCATGTGATGAATGAAATTACTGGAGAAATTGTACACACTCCCCCAAAACATGAAGGGTTAAATGCTTTGATGGAATCTTTTTGTGAATTTTTCAATTCCAATCCCAAAGAAAACTTTATCCATCCTATAGTAAAAGCGTCCATTCTTCATTTTTTAATAGGCTATATACATCCTTTTTATGATGGTAACGGAAGAACAGCACGTGCTTTGTTTTATTGGTATTTGTTAAAAAATGGCTACTGGCTAACGGAATACCTTTCCATATCACGTGTAATTATGGAAACCAAGACCCAATATGAAAAAGCATATATCTACACAGAAATAGATGATATGGATGTTACCTACTTTGTTCATTATCAAGTAAAAGTATTGACCAAGGCATTTGAAGATCTAAAAAAATACATCGCAAAAAAGAAAAGACAACAGAAAGACCTATCTAAATTCTTTAAAATTGACGGTATCAATGAACGGCAAGCTCAAATTCTCTTTTGGTTTGAAAAAGACTCCGACAGGTTTTTTACGGTAAAAGAAATAGAAACAATTTTCTCAGTAACAAATCAAACCGCAAGAACAGATTTAGAGGAGTTAGTTGATAAAGG
>CAYGUZ010000134.1:0-793 GCA_964353215.1 uncultured Flavobacteriaceae bacterium | reverse complement strand
TGATTACGCTCATTTTCGTATAATTGTTGCATGAGATTGGTGCGTTCGATATGGTGTTTGCGGGTGAGGAAACCTACTCTGTTCAGAACGCGATGTGCAGGTACATCTTTGGCAAGAGAATTGTTCATGGCCCAACCCACCATTCTAGCACTACGTGCGGCTCCTAAATATTTAGCTATCGCCCCATAAGAAGTTACACGACCGTAGGGAATCTGTTGTGCCACCTCGTAAACCTTATCGAAAAAGTTTTTCTCTTCCATTTAATGATAAAAAACACGTACTAGGCTTATACAAAGTAAAACCAACATTAAGACACTCAAGATATAATTCGAATTTTTAGAAAAACGGTTTGATTTGCGTTCCATTTTATTAAAATAGAACACGTACAAATACATTACCAAAAAAGTACCCAAACCTGCCGCCAAAATAAAGATAACCTCATCGATTATTTCATAATCCATAAACCCTTGTGAATTAAATAGGGTGTTCAATCCGCTATAATAGGGTACGGTCAATAAGTTTATTGCGGCTAAAAACAGACCCTTACTAAAACTGCTTCTCTTCTTACCTTCAACAAATTGTAATGGTTCGCTATTTGATTTCTTAGCCTTGAAAAAGAAAAAGATAGCAAGTACACCAAATACAACTATGGCTAGTTGTAACAACATTGCTATTACTTCTGGGTTTCTTAAAAGGTATTTGGCTATTCTAACGGCCAAGTATACTTGTAACATGACCATTAGAGCGACTCCTAACCCAAAAATAATACCATTGGATTTCCCTTTTTCTACAC
>CAYGUZ010000133.1:0-5910 GCA_964353215.1 uncultured Flavobacteriaceae bacterium | reverse complement strand
GCTTATACCAATCACGAACTGGGTGTTTTGCCAAAAGATAAGCGCGACCTTATTGCCGCGGTATGTGATGAAATTCTAGAAGGTAAACACGATGACCAATTTCCTTTGGTCATTTGGCAAACAGGCTCTGGCACCCAAAGCAATATGAACGTGAATGAAGTTATTGCCAATCGGGCGCATGAATTAGCAGGTAAAAAAATTGGTGAGGGAGAAAAAACCATACAACCTAATGATGATGTAAACAAATCACAATCATCAAACGATACCTTCCCAACGGGAATGCATATTGCTGCCTACAAAAAGATAATTGAAGTTACCATACCTGGAGTACAACAATTACGGGATACCCTCGCCAAAAAAGTGAACGAATTTAAAGATGTAGTAAAGATTGGGCGCACGCATTTAATGGATGCCACTCCCCTAACCTTAGGGCAAGAATTTTCAGGTTATGTTTCGCAACTAGATCATGGTCTAAAGGCGCTCAAGAATACCTTGCCCCATATGAGTGAACTTGCACTTGGTGGAACCGCTGTAGGTACGGGTCTGAACACTCCTGATGGCTACGCTGTTCTAGTTGCAAAGTATATTGCCGAGTTCAGTGGACTTCCCTTTGTAACTGCAGAAAATAAGTTTGAGGCCTTAGCAGCCCATGATGCCATTGTAGAAAGTCATGGAGCACTTAAACAGTTAGCAGTTTCCTTAAATAAAATTGCCAACGATATTAGAATGATGGCTTCTGGACCGCGTTCGGGAATTGGGGAAATTATAATTCCTGCTAACGAACCTGGTAGTTCTATCATGCCTGGTAAAGTAAACCCTACACAATCTGAGGCATTGACGATGGTGTGCGCACAAGTCATCGGAAACGATGTTGCTATTAGCGTAGGTGGCACCCAAGGGCATTATGAATTAAATGTGTTCAAACCAATGATGGCCGCAAATATTTTACAATCAGCACAACTATTGGGCGATGCCTGTGTAAGTTTTGATGTAAACTGTGCCTCGGGTATAGAACCCAATCATGAAACTATAAAGACATTATTGAATAACTCTTTAATGTTGGTGACTGCATTAAACACAAAGATTGGCTACTACAAAGCTGCTGAAATTGCAAATACCGCTCACAAGAATGGAACTACCTTAAAAGAGGAAGCGGTTAATCTAGGCTATGTTACACCTGAAGAATATGATGAATGGGTAAAACCTGAAAAAATGGTCGGGAGCCTTAAATAGATTTTCAAGAAGTTTTCAAAGAAAAAAGGGCCGCTCGTTAGAGACGTCCCTTTTTTTTATTACGTGGATAGTGTTTACGTAATCTATTTTAGTGTGAATTTTGATGTACCTAATAATTTCAATCCATCGTCATATACATTCACCATATAGTTTCCTTTTTGAAAATCTCCAGCTGGCTTATTTACATAATCACATACATCCAAGGCTCCGTTCTCGTAATAGAATTGCGTTCCTTTCGTATATGAAATTGACGCACCACTTTCATTAGACTTGCTCAAGCTCTCACCTAAGATATTACCCTGTGGGTCTAATACTTCGATAAAGAATTCTCTATCTCCTGCCTGAGCAATGGTATTTGGAGCTACAGTGAAACATACTCTAAATTTATCGGTCGCTTTAGCTCTAGATGTAGAAACTAATTTACCACTGCTTCTTTCTTTTACTGCATCAACACTTTGTGTAGTCAAGTTTAAAGCTGAACCTCTTTCTACGGCATCAGCCAATTGCGTATTCTGCACAACTAAAGAATCGTTGAATACAGTTTGCTTCTCTAATTCAACAAACGTACTATCTCTCTGCATAGCCAACATAGTATTAGACTGTGACAACGAATCAACTTGTCTCAATAACTCTTCACGCTCTGCTTTTAAAACACTTACTTGTCTTCTGTATCTAGAAAGTGAAGCAATATCAGCTTTCATACTTTGTACAGAATCAATGTACTGCGCAATGTTATCTCTTGCAGCTACCAACTCTTCATTTGTAGCATTGCTTTCTAAAATTGCTTTGTCATACTCTGATTTAAGATTATTTAAATCTTCAACTACCAACTCTTTTTCTTGAGTAAGTGCTGCGGTGTTCTTTTTGTTCTCGTTATATTGAGTTACCGCGAAAATGATAGTTCCTAATAGGATAACCCCTAGCAGGCCTGCTATCACTTTTAAACTGTTGTTACTTTTTGTGTCTGTCATAATAATTTGATTTTAATATCTTTCTTTTAAAACAAACCTCTGTTGTTTGCTTCTGGTCTATTTACGTGACAAGATTTCTTTTGGATGTTTTAAATAATTAAAATGTTAATTTTTTTTCTCCAATCTAGTCATAACGTACCTTTAAAGAGAATGTTAAACTTTTGTAAAGTGACTAAATCTAATACCGGTATCGTTCTACTTCTTTTCTTTTTGCTTGGATGTAAAGAGAAATCTTCTCAAATAACAACTCAAAAATCGTTCATGACAGTCGAAGAAGAGGTGAAAATACATCCTATAGAACATGCAACTGCAGTCTTAGAGTGGAAGAAATTCACCGTTTATATCGATCCAGTTGGTGGTCTCGAAAAGTTTAAGCCTTATGCAGAACCAGACCTTATTTTGATTACTGATATACACGGCGACCACTTTAGTTTGGAAACGCTTCAAGCTTTGAATACCGAGAACGCTAAAATCATAGTCCCCCAAGCTGTTGCCGATAGAATACCTGAAGAATTCACTCCACAAATCGATGTGCTTAATAACGGGGAGTCAAAAGAACGTTTCGGTATTACCGTCGAAGCCATACCAATGTATAATTTGCGAGAAGAAGCCCTAAAGTTTCATACGAAAGGCAGAGGTAATGGTTATGTCTTGAATATGGATGGTAAACGACTTTATTTTTCTGGCGATACTGAAGACATTGCTGAAATGAGAGCTCTTAAGAATATAGATATGGCCTTTATCTGCATGAACCTACCCTATACCATGACCGAGGAAAGTGCAGCCGATGCTGTTCTTGAATTTAAACCAAAGCAGGTTTACCCATACCATTACAGAGGCAGACCGGATGTTAGTGATGTGACCAAATTCAGAAACCTCGTTCATAAAACCAATCAAAAGATTGAAGTAGTACAGTTGGATTGGTACCCAAATAATGATTTTTAGTAAGAAATATGTTATGATTCTATTTTTAACATTCGTTATTTGAGTACTCTTCGCAATTTGAGTTTAGTGGTTTTGGGCAATACAGAATGGGTATATAGTAATTCTGCCTTCAACGAAGTTAGATATATATTGAAAAAAAAGCCAGTAATACGATTGCTTGTATCGGTATAAATATCAATATGGCAAGTACAAATGATTTAGAGAATACACTTAAATCAATGAAACGTGTTGCCGGCTTTAATGCCTGCGACGGCTGGGTGATGTATAACCTATATCCGCAATGAATTACCGAGCCTAGCTTTTTGGATGAGGAAGTAAACCATCATTTGATCTTGAAAAATAGTAATTCCATTAAACAATCAATTTTAGAATTAAAAATTGATATCATATGGGGCACCTTTGGTAATCTTCAGTAATCTCTCGATTACCTTTTCTATGCATGTTAAATATCTATAAAGACTTTTAAAATATTGACCCAAACGTAGAAAATTGTAACTGTAAGAACAAAAAATGGCATCCTGCCCATCCAATAGAAAGCGATAAAATCTATGTTTGAAAAATTTATTGTTGAAAATTGCGTTAGTAAAAAGGAAAAATCTTTCGTCCATTAAATTAAACAATATTGAATTCATAAAAGACCACAAATTATACTATCCTTAACCCCATGAAATATCTTTACATTCTTTTTATTTTTTTAAATCCATTATTCCATTATTCCAAAGAGTCAAGTGCCTGCGATAATCTATATTCTAAAGTAACGTACGCCTTATCACACTCTAATAAAGCCCTCGGCGCAACGAATTTTGAACATCAAATATATTACGCCGAACGAGCACTTATCGCCATGGAAAAAGCAGAAGCGCTACGAAATGATTGCGGTTGCATTGAAGCAGAAGACAAAACCTTTTCTATTTTAAAAAACCTTAATAAAGCTATTGATCCTATAGATTGGGATGCCGGTAGGTTTTTTACTAAAAAATCAAAGTCACTGATCAATCAATTAATAACTACTTTAGATGAATGTAGCATGTCAGAATTACAGAAATCAGATAGTGAGGATGATACTACTTCTAAGCCTTATTCTGAAAAAGAAAGTTTGGGTGACGAAATTGAATCTTCTTCAAATCTAGAGAAGCAAGATTCGGAAAACTTACAACTCGCAGAATACATTTCTAAAGTCGATAAAAATCTTCAAGCACTAGAACAAGAGTTGAACAGATTGCTTAAAACACTAAATACCGATGAACCTAAATCATCAAGTGCATTAGAATTACAAAAGAAAATGTACATTGAACGCAGTAAAAAACTACTTCAAAAGACTTTAGAAAAATTAAAGACCGAGAATTAGCGGATCAATTTTTTATACTTGATACGTTTCGGCATTAAATCGCCCCCTAAGCGTTTCTTTTTGTTCTCTTCATAATCGGAAAAAGAACCTTCAAAGAAATAAACTTGAGAATCGCCCTCAAAGGCCAAGATATGCGTGCAAATTCTATCTAAAAACCATCTATCGTGAGAAATTACTACAACACAACCTGCAAAATTTTCTAGCCCCTCTTCTAAGGCTCGAAGTGTATTGACATCAAGATCGTTAGTTGGCTCATCTAATAATAGTACGTTTCCTTCTTCTTTTAAGGTCATGGCCAAATGCAAGCGGTTACGCTCACCTCCGGATAGCATGCTCACTTTTTTATTTTGCTCACTTCCAGAAAAATTAAACCTACTTAAATAGGCCCGCGAATTCACTTGTCTGCCTCCCATCATGACCAACTCTTGACCATCGCTAAAATTTTCCCAAATCGATTTATCTGGATCAATGTTAGAATGACTTTGGTCTACGTAGGCCAATTGCGCGGTATCACCAACAACAAATTCTCCTTTATCGGGCTGTTCTTCACCCATTATCATTCTAAATATTGTTGTTTTACCAGCTCCATTCGGGCCAATAATACCAACAATACCTGCTTGAGGAAGATTAAAATTTAAATCTTCATATAGTAATTTGTCATCGTAGGCCTTACTGACTCCCTTGGCCTCGATTACATTTGTTCCAAGTCTGGGACCGTTAGGAATATAAATTTCTAATTTTTCGTCAAGATGTTTCTGATCTTGACTCATGAGTTTATCATAGTTCTTTAACCTTGCTTTCTGCTTAGTTTGGCGGCCTTTTGCACCTTGACGCACCCATTCTAATTCTCGTTCTAAAGTTTTTTGATGTTTCGAGGCTTGCTTGCTCTCTTGCGCCAATCGCTTTGATTTTTGGTCTAGCCAACTAGAGTAGTTACCCTTCCAAGGGATACCTTCTCCCCTATCCAACTCCAAAATCCAACCGGCAACATTATCCAAAAAATACCTATCGTGAGTAACTGCAATTACGGTTCCTTTATATTGCGCCAAATGATGCTCTAACCAATGTACAGATTCTGCATCTAAATGGTTGGTTGGCTCATCTAACAATAAGATTTCAGGTTCTTGAAGTAATAATCTACATAAAGCCACACGCCTGCGCTCACCGCCAGACAACACACCTATCTTTTTATCTGAATCTGGTGTACGCAGGGCATCCATTGCTATTTCGAGCTTAGTATCCAATTCCCACGCATTACTTGCATCAATCTTATCTTGAAGTTCCGCTTGTTTGTCCATGAGTTTTTGCATCTTATCTGCATCCTCATATACCTCGGGCAAGCCAAATATGTCGTTTATTTTGTTATATTCATCTAGAATCGCAACCGTTTCGGCAGCACCTTCTTTTACGATT
>CAYGUZ010000132.1:5674-5944 GCA_964353215.1 uncultured Flavobacteriaceae bacterium | reverse complement strand
AAATGATAATGTGCAGCGCTTTGAAAAAGCGCATGGAACAATAAAAGACTATGAACAACCTCCAATTCCATTAAACTTTGGGCCTACTGGAGAAGCATAAAAAAAGCCCTGATTAATAGTCAGGGCTTTTTTAATTACTTTCAAATTATTGGTTATTTAAGCCAACCATTCGCAATTCCTTTTTTTGCGAAAAGAACGAGATAAACACCAAAGGCAATAACTAGAATTGGCATTATGTAGGCTTCCGTTCCATAAACTTCAACTGAATTG
>CAYGUZ010000132.1:1753-5664 GCA_964353215.1 uncultured Flavobacteriaceae bacterium | reverse complement strand
TAAAAAGCCAATGTACGAATTGGGCAATTGCTGTAATTAGCGAAATAATAAAAACTGATTTCGCCCATTTTTTTCTTAATAAAAGGGCAATTGATGCTAATGTTCCGCTAAACACGGCGATAGCGAAGCATGCGGTTACCCAAGCTGGACGACTTTCGTAAAGTTCACGCATTTCTTGGTTCATGGCCTCCAATTGTTCAATACTTACGTAAGCATCCATTAGATAAGAACCTACTCCCATTAAGTTCCATAAAAGGGCAATAACACTTACCACCCAAAACCATGTGGGTGGTTTTTTAATTACTTCAGTAGTCATAAAATGTATGTTTATTGGTTAATAACCAGTAAAATACAAAAAAAAGAGTCAAATATTTCTTAACTAGATGTAGAGGTTAAACATCAAATTCAGAAGTGAAATGTAGCTTTACTGTTGGGTATTTCTGTTGCGTCATTTGTAATGAAAACTGCGAGTCTGCCAAGAACACCAGTTGCCCTCTTTTATCGATCGCTAGAAATTTTTGTTTTACCCTTTTGAACTCCTTAAATTCATCATTGTCGCTTTCTGGCGCTACCCAACATGCTTTATGCACCGGAAAGTTTTCATAAGTACACTTAGCCCCGTATTCATGCTCTAGGCGGTATTGAATTACTTCATATTGAAGGGCTCCCACTGTACCTATAACTTTTCTGCCATTTAGTTCAAGTGTGAATAATTGAGCCACACCTTCGTCCATTAGCTGATCTATGCCTTTATAGAGTTGTTTGGATTTCAGTGGGTCTGCATTGTTGATATACCTGAAATGTTCGGGCGAAAAACTCGGAATGCCTTTATAGTTCAATTCTTCGCCATTGGTCAAGGTATCGCCAATTTTAAAATTTCCAGTGTCGTGAAGCCCAACAATATCACCAGGATAGGAAATATCTACTATCTCTTTTTTTTCGGCGAAAAAAGCATTCGGGCTTGAAAATTTTAGATTTTTTCCATGTCTAACATGTAAATAGGGCTTATTCCGTTCAAAAGTTCCAGAAACTATCTTAATAAATGCTAGTCTGTCCCTATGCTTAGGGTCCATATTAGCATGTATTTTGAAAACAAAACCAGAAAAGTCTTTTTCATGGGCCTCTACAATACGCTCTTCAGCTTTTTTAGGTCTGGGTGGCGGTGCTATTTGCACGAAACAATCTAATAATTCGCGAACACCAAAATTATTAAGTGCCGAACCAAAGAATACGGGCTGCTGTTTTCCATTTAGATATGCTTCTTTGTCAAATTCAGGGTAAACCCCATTTACAAGTTCAAGGTTGTCCCTTAAATCAGAAGCGGCGTTTTCACCAATAATCTTTTCAAGTTCTGGACTATCTATGTTGTCGAAAGCTATGGTGTCTTCAATATTTGATTTACTGTTTCCGCTAAAAAGATTGATATTTTTTTCATAAATATTATAAATCCCTTTAAAATCATAACCCATCCCTATTGGAAAACTTAATGGAGTCACGGTTAGCCCTAACTTCTGTTCTACTTCGTCCAATAAGTCAAAAGCATCTTTTCCTTCTCTATCCAGTTTATTTATAAAAACAAGCATGGGTATGTTGCGCATTCGGCATACTTCTACGAGTTTTTCAGTTTGTTCTTCAACACCTTTAGCAACGTCAATCACAACAATTACGCTATCCACCGCGGTTAAGGTTCTGAAAGTGTCCTCAGCAAAATCTTTGTGTCCTGGAGTGTCTAAAATATTGATTTTCTTATCATTATAAATAAACGCAAGAACAGAGGTCGCTACTGAAATTCCACGTTGTCTCTCGATTTCCATGAAATCGCTGGTAGCCGTTTTCTTTATTTTATTATTTTTTACCGCACCGGCCTCTTGAATTGCCCCGCCGAATAATAAAAGTTTTTCGGTCAATGTAGTTTTACCTGCATCTGGGTGAGATATAATTCCAAACGTCCTGCGACGTGCTATTTCTTTTTCAAAACTCATCTAAAAAATTTGCGCAAAATTATTGATTTATAATGACTTGTAACGATGATTTTTTATTTGATAAAGCAACTACTTCTAAATAATGGTGACTTCTTTGAAGAGAGTGTTTCTTATTGTTGTGGTTTTTAATAATTTACTAACAGAAAAATCTATTCGTACTTTTTAAACGTAAATTGATAATTGCAGGTGAGGTTGAATGAGCTGCGTTTTATCGAATAAAGTAGGAGATGAAGTAGATTAAAACTAACTATGCATTTGGCGTCGTCTGAGTATTTTTTTAGATATCTTGCGGTGTTAAAAATTGTCCCTTAAATCTTACACATAGAAACCTGCGTAATGTCATGGTGATTAGTTGAAAAGAGAAAACTATCATTTATGAAAAAAATTACGCTTCAAGCATTTCAAATCGGAACAAGCCTATCCCATAGGCTAGTTTTAGTATTTTTTGTATTCAGCTTAATATCCCCATTTTTTGGTTATTCTTTAATTGAGGAAAATACGGTCATTTATAATGATACCGATGGTGATGGTGTTCCTGATCATCAAGATATGGATATTGATGGTGATGGCATCTTAAACGTAGTAGAAGGTGGCGGTGATACGGACGGCGACGGTATACCGAATAAGTTTGATGTAGATTCTGATAATGATGGGGTCATTGATAACGTTGAAGCGCAATCCACTTATGGTTATATAGCTCCTTCTGGAAAGGATATGGATGGTAATGGATTGGATGATGCCTATGAAGTCACACCTGGAAGCTGTAATGGACTAAGCCCGATTGATACAGATGGAGATCATATACCAGATTATTTGGATATTGATTCTGATAATGATGGAATTTTAGACAATGTAGAAGCTCAAAGTACCGGTAATTTTCAAGCACCTTGTGGAATTGATTCTGATGGAAATGGATTAGACGATCATTATGAGGAAAGTCCAGGTGCTTGCGGAGGTATTTCGCCTGTTGACACTGATGGGGATCATCATCCTGATTTTAGGGATATCGATTCTGATAATGATGGAATTTTGGATAATGTTGAAGCTCAGCCTTCCGATGATTTTCAAGAACCTTGTGGAATAGATTCCGATGGTAATGGATTGGATGATCACTACGAAGAGCATCCTGGTTCTGGAGAAGGACTTACCCCAATTAATTCGGATGGTGACGATAATCCTAATTTCAGGGACATCGATTCGGACAATGACGGCATTCCCGACAATGTAGAGGGGCAGCCCACGGAGGGTTATGTACCACCAAGCGGCAATGATACGGACAACGATGGATTGGACGATGCCTATGAAGGATCTGGCGATGAGGGCATCGCCCCCGAGGATACGGATGCGGATACGACACCGGATTATATCGATTTGGACAGTGACAACGATACGGTACCCGATAACAACGAGGGCAACGACTTCAACGAGGACGGGGAGCCGGACCAGACCTTTACGGGCGTGGATACCGATGGCGACGGATTGGACGACGGCTATGAGGGCAGTGATGTAAACGACGGCTTCGATGTCAACGATGAGATCGACGACCCTGCGAACGACCTACCGGATACCGATGGTACGGAGGATGTGAACTATAGGGACCTTGACGACGATGGCGACGGCATCGACACCCCCGACGAGGATGGCGATGGCGACGGCGACCCGACCAACGATGACACCGATGGCGACGGCACGCCCGATTACCTGGATCCCGACAATGGCCCGGACACAGATGGCGACGGTGTTCCCGATGTAACGGATATCGACGATGACAACGATGGTATCTTGGATACGGAGGAAGACCCCAATTTGGATGGTGACGACGATCCATTGACCGACCCATTGGATACGGATCAAGACGGTATCCCAAACCATTTGGACATCGATTCGGACAATGACGGCATTCCCGACAATGTAGAGGGGCAGCCCACG
>CAYGUZ010000132.1:0-1653 GCA_964353215.1 uncultured Flavobacteriaceae bacterium | reverse complement strand
GCGACCCGACCAACGATGACACCGATGGCGACGGCACGCCCGATTACCTGGATCCAATTGATGACACACCAGAGCCAGAAGCAATTGTGGTTAATCAAATGGTAACACCTAATGGAGATGGAAAGAATGATTTCTTATTTATAAGAGGCGTTGAAAATGCTCGCAATAATACACTAAGAATATTCAATAGATGGGGTATTGCAGTATATGAAGGTCAAGGTTACAATAACATAAATAATGTATTTGACGGAAGATCAAAGGGAAGGTCTACTTTAAGCGTAAATGATTTCCTTCCTTCAGGTATATATTTTTATATATTTGAGTACGATTCTAATCAAGGAAGAATTACAGATAGCGATTATTTCTATATCAGTAAGTAACATATAAATATGAATATGATTAAGAAGAGCATATTATTGCCAATACTTTTTATAACAGTTACAATTCAAGGTCTGATCGCTCAACAAGATGCACAGTATACCCAGTATATGTTTAATACTATAAGTGTTAATCCCGCATATGCTGGGTCTAGAGGGCAATTGACCTTTGCAGGACTTTACAGATCACAATGGGTAGGTCTAGACGGAGCGCCAGAGACTTTTACTATAAACTTACATTCTCCGATTCGTAATAGTAGACTAGGTTATGGTCTTTCTGTGGTAAATGATAATATTGGTGACGGAGTTGTACAAGAGACCTATATAGACGGCGTAATTTCGTATACTTTGGATGTTTCTCAAAATGCAAAACTTTCTTTTGGACTTAAAGGAGGTGGAAATTTTTTGAGCCTTGATTTTACAAAACTTAGAAATTTTGACGAAGAAGTTGTACAGCAAGATAATATAGACAACCAGTTTACGCCAAATTTCGGACTAGGTGTTTATTATCATACTGATAAGTTCTATGCGGGTTTTTCAGCACCCAACATTTTGGAAACTGAATTTTTTGATAATAGCGATAATGATTCAAACGAGGTTAATTTCTTGGCAGCGGAACGAATCAATTTTTACTTTATTACAGGTTATGTTTTTGATTTAAATGGGAATTTGAAGTTTAAACCTGCCCTTTTGACAAAAGCAGTTGGCGGAGCACCCTTGCAGGTTGATGTATCTGCTAATTTTTTAGTAAATGAACGTTTTAGTTTTGGAGCTGCATATCGATGGGATGCCGCAATAAGCGCTTTAGCAGGGTTTCAAATCAATGACCAAATAATGTTGGGGTTAGCTTACGACAAAGAGACTACAGAACTCGGAACAAGAAGATTTAATGATGGTTCTTTTGAAATATTTCTTAGACTAGAATTGTTGAAAAAGTTCCAAAAAACGGTTTCCCCACGTTTCTTCTAAAAACTAATTATATGTACAAAAAAGTACTTCTTTTCACAGTAGCATTTATTTCAAGTTTTGGTTTAACCTACGGCCAAGAACGTCTTTTGGAAAAAGCAGATGAAAAGTATGAGGAATATTCTTTTAGACCTGCAATCGATATTTATAAAAAAGTAAGGGAAAAAGGTTTCTCTTCGCCAGATTTATTAAAGCGATTGGGTAATTCATATTATTTTAATGCCAATTATGAGGAAGCTTCAGAGATTTACAAAGAGTTGATCGAAAAGTATGATTCTGTTGTTACCCCAGATTATGTCTTTAGGTATGA
>CAYGUZ010000131.1:0-5946 GCA_964353215.1 uncultured Flavobacteriaceae bacterium | reverse complement strand
GAATTATAGCAATGGCTTTACGTTTATTAACCAGTAGAAGGCCTACATTTGGTTTTCACCCACTTTTTTCAGTTCTTCTGCTTTTCCCTTTAATTTTTCTTTCCCTTTTTTGATCGAGACTTCCAATTCATCCAATTTCTGGGTTACTTTATTTAAGCTTTCCTCTTTTTTAGAGATGATTTCTGGTTCAAGTGATTTTTCTTTCTTTGCTTTTTCAAGTCTTTCACGGGCTTCTTCAACTTGGCGTCTGCCTCTTTTTAAGGTATCTTCATCTTCATCAAGCAATTGTTCTGACTTTTCTATTTTTTCCTTTACCTGAGAGGCTCTGTATTGCCCAAATTCTTTGCCCGACATATCACCCTTGTTCTTGCCGTAAGCATTTCCTTTATTCGTTTTTTCTTCTTTTTCTTTTTTAATCTTTTCTTTAATTTCATCCTCATTTACATCTACATCATCATCTAGCATTTCTTCGGATTTTTCCTTGCCTTTTTCTTTCATTTTTTCGGCTTTCTCTTTCATTTCTTTTCCCTTGCCCTTTGCCTTTTTAAGCTCTTCCTGCACTTCTTCGGCTTCTTCTTCAACCTCGTCTTTTACCTTCTTTACTTTTTCAACTTTATCCTTCCCTTTGGCTTTATCTTTAGATTTGCCTTGGGCATTTACGGCTCCAATAAAACCGATCAAGAACACCGCTAATAAGATTGTTTTTAAATTATTTTTCATTTTGTTTGTTTTTAAATACTATCTAATTCTTTTAATAATTCTTTTACCTCTTCGGCTTTTGCATGAACAGTAGTGACAGTAGAATCAATAGTCTGCTCAACAGCTTCTATTTGTTCTAGCTCATTATCTAAGGCCTCTTGCTCAGCTTTATTGTCTTTACAAGAATAACTAAGGCTTAAGCATAAAATGGCCAAGGCTAAAATCAGGTTTAACTTTTTTGTATGCATCATAATAAATTATTGGTTACTTAAGTATATACGTTTACGACACCGTTTTAGATTATTGGTCACGATCTTGGTTAGCCCTGTGAAAAGAAAATAAGCAATGCTATCAAGATCAACCCAAAAATAACGGCGAAGAAAATTTTCCAAAAGCTATAAGGGCGCGTACCGGATATCGTACCGTTTTCCCCATTGATAAAGAAATTATATTCTTTGCCATTAAAGCGGTAGGCACTTATGTACACAGGCAATAAAATATGCTTAAAGGTTTCTTGGGACAACGTCATGTCCATACTGGTTACCCGTTGTGTGTCTCCCCCGATATCTTGTCTACACCAGCGCTCGGCGATACGTTGTGCTTCGCCTTTGGCGGATAAATGCCCTTGTTTTAGGGGAATGGTATATTTTTCGGTAACAAAGCCCCTTAAAAAACTAGAGCTAAAAGGTTGCAGCAGCTTTAAATTCCACCGCGCAATTTTGTTTGGAATACGACCCTTTTTTTGTTTAGATGCTTCGACCAAGGTATCATCTACAAAACCAGAAATATTGCCAGATGCAGGATACCATCGTGTTTTTCGAACGCGTTTGGTCACTGTTTTGCCTTGAGCGTTTCTAATACGTTTGGTTTCATAATAATATTCGCCGCGCTGACCAGAATATGATGCTTTCAATTGCGCATCGAAAGTCCAATAGGGCAGATAGAGTCCTTTGGTAAATTGAGGGTCTAGTGCGGCTTTTTTAAGGTTATTGGGTGCAAACCAAAGGCTGTTCACCCATTTCTTGAAAATTTGGAATGACTTTTTTTGATTTATCTGAAAAGGAAGTACCGCACCGGGCAAAATCCAATCTTCTTTATAGGCATCCTCTAAAATTAAGGGCATACTGCAATACACGCAATGAAGCGATTTGTAGTTTTCTTCTACATGCTGATTGGCACCACAATTTTTACAATGGAGCATAGAGATTTCTTCACTATGCTTTTGCGCCCCCATTTCTTTGAGGTAGGGATAAAGTTCAAGCTCTTCAAAACCATTTTCGTCAAGGCTTATTTCTTCTTTATGCCCACAATAGTCACAACTCACATTTTTGGTGCCGGGCTGGTACTTTAGTTCTGCCCCACAATTAATGCATGGTTTCTTGAGTTCGGTATGTTGTGTTTTTTGTTCTTCCAAGAATTCAACTAAAACTTGTCATTTCGAAGGAGTAAGCGACTGAGAAATCTAGATTTCTCACGCTCATTTTATTCGGTTCGAAATGACAATAGGATTAATTATTAGGTAATGGCGGTGGGGTATTGCCACCCAAGAAAGATTTTAGCTCTTCAACCTCTTGTAAAGCGGCCCAGTTGGCCATGCCTTGTTTCCAGACCAAGCTCTCTTTGTTAATGGTTCTGTTTGCAAAAAGTGCCTTGAGTTGGTCAATACCGACCGGGCCTTGTTGCGCGCCGTTTACGGCATAAAAATATTGCACGGCAACGGGCATTGGTGGTGGTATTGCTCCGCCAACTTGGGCAACAGGTTGTTGACCGCCCATTTGTGGGTTCATTAGCCCACCCATTTGTTGTGCAAGCACAAAGCCCATACCCATGCCCATACCGGCACCAGCGGTTCCGCCTTCATTTTTGGCGGCAGCTTCAATAGCCTTAGCGGTTTTGAATTTGGTCAATTTGTCTAGATCTAGCTTATCGATACGACTGTATTCAAAGATCTCTTTTTTGAGGTCTTCGGGCATCGAAACATTTTCGATGTAGAACTTTTCTAGAGAAATACCAACGGATAAGAACTCCGGTTTCATAACCTCTTGGCAGGTATCCGAAAGTTCAGAAGTATTGGCGGCGTATAGCTCTATAGGTAGGTTGGCTTCGCCAACCGTATCTGTAAAACGTGTCGCTATAAGGCTTTTAAGGTGTTCATTGATTTCAAAGCTAGTGAAGTTGTTATCGGTACCAACAATATCAACAATAAACTTTCCGGCATCGGAAATTTTAAAAGCGTAAGTACCAAAAGCACGGATTTCTACCAATCCGAAGCGCTCATCGCTTAAAGTAATCGGGTTTTTGGTACCCCATTTTTCATCGGTAAACAAATGCGTATTTACAAAATAGACTTCGGCTTTAAAAGGAGAATTAAAACCATATTTCCAACCTTTAAGCGTTGCTAAAATAGGCAGGTTTTGTGTGGTCAAATTATAAGTGCCCGGTGTAAAGACATCTGCTAGTTGCCCCTCATTTACAAAAACTGCGGTTTGCCCTTCACGAACAATTAATTTTGCCCCGTTCTTAATCTCGTTTTGGTAACGCTCAAAACGATGCGCTATGGTGTCATCTGTGTAGTCCAGCCATTCGACAATGTCTATAAACTCATGACTTAGTTTTTCTTTGATTTTGCTAAAAATATCCATGAAATCGTGTTTTTCTTAAGTGTTTTTAAAGCTACTAAAAACTATGAAGTTTTCAATACATAGGTATGCAAACTGTAAAAGAAGTTACATAAATGTGAGAATTTAAAGTATAAAATTACCAATGCCCGGTACCCGGGTCACCTTTAAAAGGTCCTGCCAAGTTTTTGGTTATCCAGCCTGCATAGAATTTCCCTGGTTGTGGAGTAACGTTTTCTCGGCCTATAAAACAATGGAGTTCTTGTGGGTAAAAAGCAAGATGGTCTTTAATAGCCTCAAACTCGGGAAACGGTTTTGTATAGCTCCATGCAATAACTTTTTCAGGAGTTGTTTTTAGGGCCCAATAAATGGCGGTGCCTTTCCACTCGCAAAGCGATTTTTTCTTAGCAATACGCACAAGTAGCTCAAAACGAACTTCTTCAGGTGGTATGTAGTAGGTTGGCGGACTTGCGGTTTCGCAAACGGCAAGGGCATTTTTACTTTTAACGATACAAGTCTCGCCTGCAAAAACACGAACTTCTTCTTGTACTTGAACTAAAGCTGGCGGTCTCGGAAAATCCCAAACAGAAAGCTGATTCTTCTTAGGTTCTTCGGCAAAATCTGGCCGTTTTGTGCCTATAAATTGCCATTTATTGCGCGCTTCAAAAAGCCAGTTTGGAACGCTATTTTTTAATGGTTTCTCTGATTTTTTCATAACCTGTATGCTGTATAAAGAAACTTAAAGGTAATGGATGAACAACTTATCTTTGTGAAAATCGATTGTTTTGGAAAAAAATGTATTAGGTACCGAATTGCAAGCCTGTTGTTATGAACCAAAAACAGGATTCTATCGTGATGGTTTTTGCAGAACCGGTCCTGAAGATGTAGGGACCCATGTGGTATGTGCTATAATGACCGAAGATTTTTTGCGATATACCAAACTACAGGGCAACGATTTAAGTACCCCAATGCCGATGTACCAATTTCCTGGTCTGAAACCTGGGGACAAATGGTGTTTATGTGCCTCTAGATGGAAACAGGCTTACAAGGCTGGCATGGCGCCGGAAGTTGTTCTTGAGGCAACCCATGAAAAAGCCCTTCAAATCGTAGATTTTGAGCTATTACTAGAACATAAGTATGTTGCCGAATAGCTAATTAGAAACTTAGCATAAGCCCGTTTCAGGGTCACAACTATCTCCTTCACTAATAATTTCAATAGGTGAGACCTGGGCAAAGGCCTCTAAAAAAACACTCGCGGGTTGTGCACCGCTTATACCGTATTTATCGTTGATAATAAAGAAAGGAACTCCACTGACCCCAAGTTGCTGATAATGGGCAATCTCTTGCTTTACGGCATATGCTATATTTTCATCAGCTACTATTTGAGCGGTCTTTTCAGTATTCCAGCCAAATTCTGCCATTATCGAAGCAAGTACTTCAGGTTTGTTTAGATGAAGGTTTTCATCAAAATAGGCCTTTAAAAAACGTTCTTTTAACCGGTCTTTAAAACCCTCTTCACCTGCCACATGAAGTAATTGATGAAGTGGCAAAGTATTTACGGCCAACCATTTATCCCCAAAGTTAAAAGTAATACCTTCTTCCTCACCCGCTTCAACAAGTCTATCGGTCATCGGTTTAATACGCTCTATATCTCCAAATTTGTTGGTGAGGTAAGTATGTCTATCCAATCCTTCCGCAGGCATGTTGGGGTCAAGCTGATACGGATGCCAAGTTACTTCTACAGGGCTACCTTTCCATTGTTTTAAAGCGGTTTCTAACCGTTTTTTTCCGACATAACACCATGGGCAAGCCACATCGGAGACTACATCAACTTTTATTACTTCTTTTTCAATTGCCATAACTATTCATATTAACTACACATAAGTCGTAAAAATAGGCCTAAACTGACAGCTAAAGGATCGTAGAAGTAATTAGTGCGAACCTTTTTTTCGAAATAGGTTTTTCACTTTAGTGATGGTGTCATTTTTCTTTTCAGGATATTCTTGAATAGCTATTTCACCCAAAATCATAATTTCCTCGGCGAGTTCAATGGTCAATGGTTTAGTGTTTTTGTCGATAATGATTTTTTGGGTTTCAAAACCTAAATTAGAGACCCAAAGCACCTGTTTTTCTAGATTTCTTGAAGTAGGTACTTCAATACTGAATTCACCTTTCATATTGGTCTTTGCACCCGTTGTAGTACCTTCAAAAATAATAGTAGTTCCGGGCAAAGGTTTGTTATTAAGGTCTTTGACTACCCCGGTAACGATATATTTCTCCGTTTTTATAGCTTGGGGGGCAATACGCCCTACCACATAATGCTGAGGTGTTTGTGTGGGTTTAGTACTTTGCTGCGCAACCAAAGGGGTGCCCAATGCCAAAAGTGAAGTAAAGCCAAGCATAGCGGCATTGCGTCTAAACTGGCTTTGAGATAGCGTGGGTAATGGGGTGTTTAGTTGCTCTGGTTTAAATCTTCCGCAAATGCTATCGCCTTTGGCTATTTTTCTTGCAAGTTCTTTATTCGTAGTGTTGGTAAAATCGATTACTTCTTTTGCACAGCTTTTACAAAAAGCCCCTTTTTGGGTAGCTGTCATCTTGTTCCAATCTTCTGAACATGGTTCTGGTATGG
>CAYGUZ010000130.1:0-5989 GCA_964353215.1 uncultured Flavobacteriaceae bacterium | reverse complement strand
ACGGCCATTTGCGTTGCCAATACCTCATCGAACCTAAAAATCTTTTCATTAAACCTAGGCAACCAAGTCATAATACCTTGTTCGATCATCACAAAAAAGAAAGCTGAGGCCAAAAAGACCAACACTAAGGGTACAATGATAAGTTTTAATGATTGTGCCAAGTCTTCTTTTAGATTAGAACCAATAGCATCAACAGTGTATTCAACTTTTGACAACAAAAGAAAAACAAAGGCCAAGGCAATTATAACCAGTAGCACATAGTAAACATTAAGCCAGGCATTTTCATCGGTTTCGGAATAAAAAGCAGGAAACAAAAAATAGGCAAAAGCAATACCTACCATAAAAAACCCCTCAATAGAACTCATTAGAGAAGAGTGTTCCTTTTTAGAATTGGTTATAACTCCAATTAAAGAGTATACCGATAATTTAATCAATGCAAAACTCACACCAATCGACATGAAAAGGATTTTGGTAGAAAAAAAAGTGTTGCCAAAAATCATAAATAAGCAACCCAAGAAGACAATTACCAGCCCCGTGAGCATGGCTTTTTTATAACCGAAACGTGGTAAAAAAGAAGCTACGATAAATGAAATTATGGCTATTGGCAATTGTTTGTATGCCTCTATTAGTGATGCATTAGATTCACTTACCCCATATAGATTTATTGTTTTTGCAATAACGATTCCTAGGCTATTCAGTAAAATGGCAAAAACAAAATAGTTCAGAAACAGTGAAATTTTTATACCTGTATTTTTCATGGAATTACTCTTTAGATACGTTTAAACGCATGGCAAGAACTGCTGAAATTACAAAAAACACTCCCGCAAAAAGGATTGCATTTACTGCACTGCTCCCTAATAAATATTTATAAATAGGTCCAAAAGTTAAAGTTTCTATACCCATAGGAATAACAATCATCATATTTAATATTCCCATATAAACTCCTCGTCTTTCTTGTGGAACCACTTTGGACACCATTGTATATGGAATACCCATCATAGCAGCCCAACCAATACCAAATAATACCATTGGTATTAAAACAAGATTCATGTCTTCTATATAAGGTATCGAAAACAGGGCAACTGCAACTCCCACTAGACTGTATGCATATACTTTTTTACCTCCAAATTTTAATGTTAATGGCACTAATGCAAGCGCAACAACCATCGTTACAATATTATAAGTAAGACTCATTTGAGCCGATTGTGATGCAGCTTCAGAAATGCCAAAGCCCATAGTTTTCATAAACAGAGGCGTAATATATTGCCAATACACAAACAGAGCATACCATTGAAATAAATAGACTGCACCAATTTTCCACATAAAAGTTGGCATCTCTTTTATGGCGTTTACAATTTCATTAAAAGGTTGAGCAACTTTTTGTGCAAAACGTTTTCCTTTTGCTTCATTAATTTCAACCAACTCTTCGTCTGAAGGTTGTATTTCGGGTGTTTTTAAAACGGACCATAATACTGTGGAAATAGATAGTATACCGCCAACACAGAAAGAGTAGTACATCCAAGTAGGAATAACACCATCTCCTGAAACGGTTTCCGCTCCAAATATTTTTTGAAACACAACGATAGACCCCATTGCTAATAGGATTCCTGCCCCAACAAAAAGGCTCTGCATTTGATACCCTAAACTCAATTGCTTTTCGGGGAGTTTATCACCTACAAAAGCCCTGTATGGTTCCATTGCCATATTGTTGCCAACATCCAAAATCCAAAGAAGACCAACTGCAAACCATAAAACTGGACTAGTTGGAAAAGCAAATAAACACAAACTACCGATTATAGCTCCAATTAAAAAGAAGGGTTTTCGCCTTCCCCATTTTGGAGACCATGTTTTATCTGATATCGCCCCAATAATTGGTTGAATTACTAAGCCCGTTACCGGACCCGCGATATTTAAGATTGGTAGCATCTCTTCAGTTGCTCCTAAATAAAGAAACAATGGATTAATAGCTGTCTGCTGCAGCCCAAAACTGTACTGGATTCCTAAAAATCCGACATTCATATTAAATATCTGCCAGAAGCTTAATTTAGGTTTATTGATTTTCATAGTTGGTTTAGATATGATATTGAAAGACAATACATAGCTTGCCTTAATTAATATATCCTTTCAATATACTATAATCTTTGATGTTTTGATAGTTTTTTAAGCTTAAAAAAGTGAATTTGACAACGAAAATAATTTCGTTAATGCTATTGCTACTTTAGAAATTTGATGTTGCGCTGTAAACCTGAAAACTTAGTGCGTTTTACGGCTGACTTTTGAAAAACCTTTTTAAATACATCTTCCGTGATTTCCTCCCAATCTTTTTTCGTCATCGAAAGTAAATCGGGGTTAGGGTCAAACAATGGTTCGTTATGCGGTTTAGAAAACCGGTTCCAAGGGCAGACATCTTGGCAAACGTCACAACCAAACATCCAATCATCAAATTTTCCATGAAATTCATTAGGTATCTCGTTCTTCAACTCTATAGTAAAATACGAAATACACTTGCTACCATCAACCACATAAGGTGCTGCTATTGCATCTGTTGGGCAGGCATCGATACAAGCGGTACATGTGCCACAATGGTCTGTAACGGGGGTGTCATATTCTAATTCTAGATCTACGATTAATTCTGCAATAAAATAAAATGAACCTACCTGTTGTGTTAAAAGGTTACTATGCTTACCGATCCAACCCAAACCACTTTTTGCTGCCCATGCCTTATCTAAAACAGGAGCTGAATCAACAAATGCACGACCATGTACATCGCCTATTTCTTCTAAAATAAATTCTTGGAGCTGTCTTAATTTAGATTTTATAATATGATGGTAATCTTGGCCATAAGCGTATTTTGAAACTTTATAGGAATTAGAATTTTGTTTTTCCTCTGGATAATAATTCAGTATTAATGATATGACGGACTTTGAACCTTCGACCAACTTCGTAGGGTCAAGTCTTTTGTCAAAATGGTTTTCCATATATCCCATTTCGCCATGCATATTTTTATTGAGCCATTTTTCGAGTCGTGGCGCTTCTTCTTCTAAAAATTCAGCTTTAGAGATACCACATGACAAAAAACCCACGCGCTTGGCTTCTTCCTTAATCTTTTTTGAATATGCTTCTTTTGAGGTCATAAGTACCGCATGTAGACATTGGCTAAAATACAATTATCAAAAAGAAGAAATTACTCATACCATTATTAAAACTATTGCAAAGATCATGTAACATTTTTTAGTTTTTGTTACTAACAGGTGTATACTTCTAAACCAACGACATGATACAAATAAATAATCTTACAAAATCTTTCACCACAAAAACAGGTAAAGGTTTTAAAAAAGAGACTGTTACCGTAAACGCGGTAAACAATGTTTCTTTTGAATGTAAACCGGGGCGAATCTTTTCTCTTTTAGGGCCCAATGGCGCGGGCAAGACCACCACACTAAGGATAATCGCCGGAATTATCAACCCAACTTCTGGCAATGCAGTTGTTGATACTATTGATATATCTCAAGGCAATAACGAGGTGAAAAAGCGAATTGGTTTTTTAACAGGTTCTACCGGACTTTACGAACGATTGAATCCTGATGAGACTTTAGATTTTTTTGGCAAGCTTTACAAACTGCCAGAGCCAACGTATACCGAGCGTAAAGAATATCTTTTTGAAAAATTGGGAATCAATGAGTTTCGTAAAAAAAGAATGGGACAAATGAGCACTGGTATGAAACAAAAGGTTTCTATAGCCAGAACACTTATACATGATCCTGAGGTTTTAATTTTTGACGAACCTACCTCTGGTCTCGATGTAATAACGGCCGACAGCATTATTGAACTTATTAGAGAATCTAAGGAAAATAACAAGACCGTTATTTTCTCATCTCACATTATGAGCGAAGTTGATTTGCTATGCGATGATCTTGCCATTATTAGCAAAGGATCGATAATTTTTAACGACTCTTTTGACAACTTTAAAAAAGAGATGAAAGCAGACAATCTTACCCAAGAATTCATTAACCGAGTAAAAGAAGCATAAAATGAGAGATTTATTTATAATTATAAGAAAAGAACTTACCGAGCTTCTTAGAGATAAAAAGACCATAATAAATTCTATCGTCTTACCCACACTATTAATACCCATACTAATGTTCGGGGGTATTAAGGTCAGCCAAATGATCCAGAAAAGCAATCAACAAAAAAAGGTGAAACTTGGCTTGGTCAATGCACCTCAAGATTTCGTAAAACTAGTTGCCAACGACACTTTAAATAAAGTGACGATGTATGACGGCACAGAAGATTTTAAAGCTTTGATCAATGATGGGTCTATACAATCTGCCCTGGTCTTTCCAGAAGATTGGCAACAAAAAATGGATAGTCTTGACGTCGCCGAAGTTTTGGTGCATAGAAATGGCACTAAAGACAATGTAAATGGAAGAGTTTCTAAACTTATGGAAGTTTACAATACACAACTAAAGGAGGAAAGAATTTCAAAATTGCAAATTCCTGTAGAGAAAATGACCCCAATGATTCAAACCTATAAAGAGGCCGGTGAACAAAAAGAATTGATAGGCAAAAGAGTTGGTGGTTTTATTCCCTACATTTTTATATTGACGATGTGGGGTGGATGCCTCTTGGCAGCTATAGACTTGGTTACTGGCGAAAAAGAGCGTAAAACCATAGAAACCACTTTATCACTGCCCGTTTCTAAATTCTCTGTGCTTATGGGCAAGGCGGTGGTCGCTTCTTTGTTAGGCTTTATTCCTGCGCTTTTAAACCTAACAGGCTTAATTATAGGTCTAAATTTCATAGATGGTATCCCTGATACTTTTAAAGTAGCCCTTACTGAAATGTTGAATCCGCAATCTATCATCATGATTTTATTGCTACTGATTCCTTTCTCATTATTCCTTGCAGGACTAATAATTTCTTTAGTAGCTGGGGCTTCAACTTTTAAAGAAGCACAGAGTAAAGCTTCACCTATAATTATCCTTATCATCATTCCATTGGTTATGGCCTTAATGCCAGGTATTGAGTTCACATGGGCTACGGTTTTTATTCCTGTACTGAATATAGGTCTTGGTGTAAAAGAGATTATGGCAGGTACTATAAATATTGGTATGTATGCGGCCATGCTGCTATCTTTGCTAACCTTTGCTATTGCCGCAATCTACTTTAGTTATAAGAAATTTTCAGATGAGAGTGCCATATTGAGCTAATAATTTGAATACCCTAAAATTTAAAGCCTAAGTATGTTTACTTAGGCTTTTCTTTTATGAAAACTAAGTCTCACCTCTTTAGGTTTTAGGGTGATCATCGGGTTAATTTCTACGGAGTCCATTTTAGTAGAAATTCTATATTTCTTGATTAGGCCTACCACTACCATAATCATTTCATAAGTAGCAAAGGCATTACCAATGCACATTCTTGGGCCAGCTCCAAAAGGATAGAAATAGTTGGTGTATTCTTTATCTTTTAAATCTTTAAAACGAGTGCCTATAAAATCTTCTGGATTTTCCCAATAACTTGCATATCGATGGAGCTCATATATTGAAAGCAATACCAGTGTACCTTTTTTTAATTGGTATCCGTCAATCCCAACTTCTTCGGTTGCCACACGATCAATAAAATAGGCAGGCGGATATAGTCGCATTGCCTCATTAATACAAGATTGCGTTAGTACTAATTTTTGTAAATCTTCAATTTCAACTGAATCACTATTCAACATTGCTATTTCTTTAAACAGCTCTTCCTGTAATTCTGCGTTTTGAGCAAGAAAGTATAAGGTAAAAGAAAGTGCATTGGCTGTAGTTTCGTAACCAGCTGTAAATAGTATGAACAACTCATCGATAAGTTGTTTTCTGGGCATTTTACTTCCATCCTCATAAGTAGCTTCCAAGAGCATATCTAGCAAATCAGTACTTCGTTGACCGCTATCAATTCGCTCTTCAATAAGTTCATTTAGAATATTTCGTGCGGTAGATGATTTTCTTAATGC
>CAYGUZ010000129.1:0-5996 GCA_964353215.1 uncultured Flavobacteriaceae bacterium | reverse complement strand
AAATATATGTAGTTGTTCAGAATGTGAATAATTTGCGGTATTCTCTTCTTTAAAACTAACCAACTCCCCATTCACTGAAATACTCACTGAGCAATTCGTAGTTGCAGTTTCTAAGTTTATTATTTTGGCCATAACGACCGCAAAGATAACCCTTAGTTCAACGAAAGTGGTATTCCAAAGTAGAACTCCAATATTTTCAGCCTAAAAATATAATCGTATTTCGTTCTAACTACGCTAGCCTCTGCATTATCCAATCGCGATTGCGCCTGACTAAAATCAAAAGAATTCATCAATCCGACATCAAAACGCTCTTTGGCATAATCATAGGCCAATCTTCTTGCTTCTAAGGTCTTTTCAGCAGCTTCATAAGCTTTAAGAAAAGTAGTAACATCAACATATGCCTGCTGTATATTTGTTTCGAGCTGTAACTTTTGCTGATCTAATTGAATCTTTGAAATATCTACATTAATTTTTGCTCTTTTCACATTATTACGTGCGCTCCAACCATTAAATATTGGCACATTCAGCTGTGCACCATACGAGATTCCATCAAAAATATATAACTGATCAAAAAAGCCTCCAAAAATGTTGTTCTGGTCAGAGTATCGCGTATTATAGTTAAAAAATCCTGTTATGGTAGGGTATCTTGCCCCTTTGGCTATTTCTAAATCTTTAGACGCCAAATCAACATTGGCCTGCGAAAACTTTATGTCATTTCTAAAACTTAAAGCTTTATTAAAGATTACTTTAGGAGAATTCGATAAAATATCAGATACCGGAATATCAAAAGACTCTTCTGCAATATCAAAGTTTTCGTAATCTGTTATCTGTAATAATTGTGCTAAGCTGATTTTTGAAATAAGCACAAGGCTTTCCCCATTAACCACCTGTTGTTCTTGATTTGCAGCAGTAGCCTCAATCTCTAACAGATCGCCTCTTGGTGACACCCCGGATTCTACTAATTCTTTGGTGCGTTTCAAATCTTGTTCTGTAACGGCAAACTGAGCTTCGGCAACTTTTAAAGCTTCTTTATTCGACAATACCTGTAAATACGCATTGGCAACGTTTAATCGAATATCATCTTTAAAATTATCTAATCTATATTGGCTTGCAATTCCACTTAATTTTGCTCTCTGGATTCTTTTAAAATTACGAAGACCGTCAAATAAAGTTAGATTAGAATTTAACCCACCACTTACATTTAAAATAGTATTTGTAGTAGGTTCATTTGTAGCAGGATTAAAAGATAAACCTGTATTTGATGATATTGTAGTTGATCCATTTAAATTCGGAATTAATGCTCCTATGGCGTCAGATTCATCAATTTTAGCATTTTCGAGATCTAGCTCTGCCTGTTCTACGGTCAGGTTATTATCAACAGCATATCTAACACACTCTTCGAGTGTCCATTTCTTCATTTGTCCGTTAACGGAAAATAAATATCCTATGATTAGTAGTAAGGTTAAGGTATGTCTCATTCGTTTTTTGATTTTTCGGTTTATAATTTGGTTATTCGGCAGTCTCTTCAGAGTCCTCTTCTTCATCTTCTTCTAAACCTTTTTTGATGGGTTCGGTCTTATTCCACTGCTTTACTTCATCATTCTCGTTCAATCCTTTTAGAATCTCAACATTGACACCATCAGAAATACCTACTTTTATTTTTCTACGTTCAAATTTTTGTTCACCTATAGCGACTTCAACATAAGGTTTGTTCGTCTTTTTATCGAACTGCAATAAGGCTTCAGGAATGACCAAAACACTATCTTTTTTCTCTAGAACAAGTGATGCGTTTGCGCTATACCCTGCACGTATCATGATACCTTCGTCTACCTTTACATCGCCTTCTATCTTAAATTGTACAGCGCCTGCTTCTTCAACTCCTTTTGGTGCAATAAACCTAAGATTCGCATTAAATTTTTTATCACTAATTGCGCCTAAACTTATCTCTAGAGGCATTCCAACTTCCAATTTCCCTACTTCACCCTCATCAACTTTACCTTCAAAAATCATTTTACTCAAATCTGCTATTGATGCAATAGTAGTACCATCGTTGAAGTTATTACTTTGTATTACCTGATCACCTTCCTCGACCGGTATTTCTAAAATGGTTCCATCCACCGTAGCACGAATATTGGTATTTGCGCTAGAAGAACCCCCAGCAGAACCCCTTTTAATAATCTGATAATCTGCACGTGCATTCCTTAATTCCTGCTCAGCACGCTCAAAAGTTAATTTTTGAGCAATAAAATCTTGATTGGAAACCACACCTTTATCATACAAAAGCTTATTTCTATCGTATTCTATTTTCGCATTATTAAGTGCCAATTCTGCATTACGAACACGACCATTAGCTTGATTTAGAGATTGCTCATTAGGCACTACCTTTATAACTGCAATTAAGTCTCCTGCTTTAACCTTTACGCCTTCCTGCAGGTAAATTTTATCAATAATTCCAGAAATCTGAGGTTTAATCTCAATTTCGTCTTCAGGTATCACCTTACCGGTAGCAACAGTTTTCTTCTCGATACTGGATATAAAAGGATTGTGGGTCTCGTATTCGATGGCGGACTTACCATTGGACTTCACAAAAAAAGCTGCAGCCCATAAAGCACCGAGTATCAATACCCCAAGTCCTACCCATTTTAAAATTTTCTTCATTTTATGTCAATTTAGTTCTATAGTTGTTATTTCGTTATTCTTCTCTTAAAGCGTCTATTGGCCTAATGCTAACCGCCCTTTGAGCCGGAATTAATCCAATTAGCACGCCGAGAACCACCATTAATAAAAGTGACCCTATCACATAAGGAACTGGCACCGTAGGATTAGCGTAGGGGAAATCACTCCCTTGGGTTAACACATCTATTATTTTAAGCGTTAATGCGCCAAATATGATACCTATTATACCTGCTAATAGGGTTAATGTCAGTGCTTCAATAATGATTTGATTACGCACTTCAGAAGGGGTCGCGCCCAATGCTCGTCTAACCCCTAATTCTTTGGTACGCTCTTTAACGGATATCAATAGAATGTTGCCAATACCGATAACCCCCGCAAGAATACAAGCGATACCCACTATTAATGATAAAAAGGTCAAACCACTAGAAAAGCCCATGATTTTATTAAAAATTTCACCAAGGTTAAAAGAACCGAAAGCTCTTTCGTCTTTTGGGCTTACATTGTGTATACTTCGTAAAGTAGCTTTGATATCTTCCTCTACCTTCACAACATCTGCATCATCATAAGCAGCGATGGTAAGCCAAGAAACATTATCCCCTGTATTGTATAATTTTTTAAATGTAGCGAAGGGTATGTAGATATCGCTATCACTTTCGAAACCACCACCCGGCGTAAACTTATGCACGCCCACTACCTGAAAATAGATATTATCGATCCTAATATAACCACCTATTGGGTCTTCATCCTCTTCAAACAATTCCTTTTGGGTACGCTCACCTATTACACATACCTTTCTTGCCTGCTCAATGTCTTCATCATTGATAAAACGGCCCCCATCATAGATTTTCTTTGTGGCGATATCTGCAAAATCGGGAAAATCACCATATACGGCATAGTTTCCAGACTTTAAGCCTCTTGTAATAATGCCGGGATTGGAACCAAAAATGCCTTTAACATTACGTGGGGCAATTGTTTCAATTTCTGCTACCCTATTGTAAAGAACATCTACATCACCAAGTTTAAGCTGTATCTGCCGCCCAGTTTTAAAACCTGCATAAGGCATACTTGTTCGTTGCCCCCAAGCAAATAAACTATTCTTCGCTATAGTCTCAAACTGACGTTCAAAGCCATTATCCAAACCTTTAGAAGCTCCTGACAGCCCTATATAAATATAAATACCAACGAATACCCCAATCATAGTCAAAAAGGTTCTCAACTTGTTCTTTCGAATAGATTGAAAGATTTCTTGCCACGTATTTCCGCCGAAAAGCTGTCTCATTTTACTCGTCTCTTAAGGCCACTATCGGTTTTATTTTTGCTGCTCTTCTTGCAGGAAGGTATCCTGCAGCTGCTCCAAAAACTATCAATAGCATCGTTACAAAAATGGCATTTGTGATGTTAATCTCTGGATTGGTAATGAAATAATCATCTTCTAAAGTTTTACCCCCTATAGACTTTAGTACTAAAATTCCTGTAAGCAATCCGACAAATCCAGAAATCGTGGTAATAAATATGGCTTCAAAAATAACTCCATTGGTTACCCTTCTTGGGGTAGCTCCTAAGGCTTTACGAATACCAATTTCCTTAGTACGTTCTTTTACCATAAACACCATGATGTTGCCAATACCGATCATACCTGAAATAATAACTGCAAATGCAATTATGGAAATAATTGTTTGTAAAACCCCTGCAAATTGCTGGTTTTGCTTAAACTGGTCAGCGACATTTCTTATAAAAATACCATTAGGGTCTTTTGGACTAATGAACTTTTTATTACGCATGAACACATCTAGTTTTTTTTCGAAAGCCATAGCTCCTGCATATCCTATCTCTGGTCTAAAAGCCAATATTATCTGGTCTATTTTATTATTGTTTTTTTCGATCAACTGCCTTGTGGTAAAGGGGATATAAATATTTCGTTCTTCATTATCACCTCCATCATCTTGAAAAACGCCGATTATCTTAAAAACGCTACCACCTATATCTATAAATTTGCCAAGTGATTCTTCATCTTTGAACAAATCTCTTTCTACAAGGCGCCCAATCACGGCATATTTCGACTTTTGGGCAATATCGGCTTCATTCAAATAACGCCCTTTCATCATAATCGTCTTTTCCGCAAATTGATGCGCTGGACCAACACCTCTGGTGCTATAGTTGTCAGATTCACTTTTATATGTGACCGGAGCATTTCTTGTAATTCGTGGCGTAATATATTCCAATAGCATAGAAAAATTCTCCTCAATATCAACTAGGTCATCATTCTCAAATTCAATTCTTCTATTTGCTTTATATCCTTTAAAAGGTACTGTTGTTCTACCTGAGAATACAAAAAAGACATTTTGCGCATCGTCATTAAAAAACTTTGCAAAGGTGTTTTTTAAACCATTGCCCATTCCGAACAGCACGACATATATAAAAATACCCAATGCCACTGTGAACCCGGTTAAAAAGGTTCGCAGTTTATTCTTTCGAATAGTTTCAAATATCTCTTTCCAAGTATCTCTACTGAACATACTCCGCTGCTCTAACCTGTTTTACTTTTTTATCCTCTACAATAACTCCATCTTTTAGATGTACGATACGTTTGCACATATGGGCAATATCTTCTTCATGGGTTACCACCAATATAGTATTACCTTCATCATTAATTTTTTGAATTAAATCCATCACTTCATAAGAAGTAGTACTGTCCAAGGCTCCGGTAGGCTCATCTGCCAATAATACTTTTGGTTCTGCAGCCATTGCCCGTGCAATTGCCACACGCTGTTTTTGACCCCCAGAAAGTTCACTTGGCAAGTGTGTCGCCCATTCTCTTAGACCAACTCTTTCTAAATATTGTAATGCCTTCTCTGTGCGTTCTTTTCGAGCGACCCTTTGATAGTATAAAGGAAGTGCTACGTTCTCCATTGCACTTTTGTAGTTAATAAGATTGAACGATTGAAAAACAAAGCCTAAAAACTTATTGCGGTATTGAGCGGCTTTGGTTTCGCTTAAGTTCTTGATTGGAACGTTATCGAGGGTATATTCCCCTTCGTCCGCTTCATCTAGCATTCCAAGAATATTTAGCAAGGTTGATTTTCCAGAACCAGAGGATCCCATGATAGCGACCAATTCGCCATCTTCTACTGAAAAATTGATTCCTTTTAGAACATGAAGGGAATTACTCCCCATTTTATAGGATTTGTGAAGATCTTTGATTTCTATCATGATGATTGGTATGTTAGCTATACAGAACTCTGCTATCCTGTGTCAATAGGACTTCTAAGTTGTAGATTTGTTACAAGAAATATTAAAAAGTTTTGTTAAAAGCTCAGTCG
>CAYGUZ010000128.1:0-6017 GCA_964353215.1 uncultured Flavobacteriaceae bacterium | reverse complement strand
ACGGTATGTAAATTCTGACCTTAGGCAGCCATTTTGTTAAATTACACCCTATCTATTTTAGCACCTATAGCTCTTAAACGTGCATCTATATTTTCGTAGCCCCGGTCTATCTGCTCAATATTATGAATGGTCGATGTACCTTTTGCCGATAATGCCGCAATCAATAAAGAGACCCCGGCCCTAATATCTGGCGAGGTCATGGTAGTTGCTTTTAAAGTGGACTTAAAATTATGACCGATTATAGTCGCCCTATGTGGGTCACATAAAATAATCTTGGCGCCCATGTCCAACAATTTGTCAACAAAGAACAAACGGCTTTCGAACATTTTTTGATGTATCACCACCTCACCTTTTGCTTGTATCGCAACAACTAATAAAATACTCAACAAATCTGGTGTTAAGCCCGGCCAAGGTGCGTCTGCTATTGTTAAAATAGAGCCGTCTATGTAATTCTGGACTTCATACCCATCTTTATGGGCAGGAATATAAATATCATCATTACGTCGTTCTAATTGAATGCCTAATTTCTGAAAAGCATTGGGAATCTGCCCAAGATCATCCCAACTTACGTTTTTAATGGTAAGCTCACTTTTTGTCATAGCGGCTAGCCCGATCCAACTTCCAATTTCAATCATATCCGGAAGTATCGTATGCTCTGTACCTGCTAAAGCCTCTACCCCTTCAATATTCAAAAGATTAGAACCTATACCAGTGATTTTGGCCCCCATACGAACCAACATCTTACATAGTTGTTGCAGATAGGGTTCACAAGCAGCATTATAAATGGTAGTAGTACCTTCTGCTAAAACAGCGGCCATCACAATATTTGCGGTACCTGTTACAGAAGCTTCATCTAAAAGCATATAGGTGCCTTTTAGTTTCTTGGCCTCTACCCCGTAAAAATATTCTTCTTTATTATATCTAAATTTTGCGCCTAGTCTGATAAAACCCTCAAAATGGGTGTCTAATCTTCGGCGACCTATTTTATCACCACCTGGTTTAGGAATATATCCTTTTCCGAATCTTCCTAAAAGAGGGCCTACAAGCATAATTGAACCTCTTAGACCGCGACCATCTTGCTTGAACTGATCCGACTGTAGGTAATCTAGATTAATATCATCCGATTTAAAGGTATACGAACCTTTGCCTTTCTTCTGAATTTTTACGCCTAAGTCTTCTAAAAGCGCAATTAGTTTATTGACATCTACGATATCAGGAATATTATGTATCGTCACTTTTTCATCAGTAAGTAAAACCGCGCAAAGAATTTGAAGTGCTTCGTTTTTTGCGCCTTGAGGGGTAATGTCACCTTTAAGTTGGTGCCCCCCTTCTATTCTAAATGTCCCCATTTACTTTATTGAATGCTAATAATTAGTACCGCTTTTTATTACGGTTGTTATTGTTTCTTGAGTTCTTTTTGCTGTTGTTATAGCTTCTATTGGATTTTTGAACTCTATTCTTAAGAAATTGGTTGCTCTCGGTAAGACTTTCGCCACTCGGGGCCAAATCAATCTCACCATTACTAAGCTCTTTTAAATGGGCAAAGATAGCTGCATCATCAACTGTATCCTTATTCCAGTTTAAATAACACTTCTTCATATGATTAGCAATCGCATATTCCAAACCATCTCTTAAGTCGCCTTTTTCCCAACTTACGGCAACATCGACCATACGTTTTATATTATTGCCATAAAACCTGTATTTAGGATGGTTTTGTGGATACTCTAAAGGCTCAGGGCGTTGCCTTAAAACTTCTTTTGATGTAATGGGGAACGGAGAATCGACATCCAATTTAAAATCGGACATAATAAACAACTGATCCCAAAGTTTGTGTTGAAAATCTGGCACATCACGTAAATGAGGCTGTAAATTACCCATAACGCTGATAATAGCTTGGGCCACTTTATTTCGTTCTTCTTTATCTTCAATGGAAACCGCATGGTCTACCATTTTTTGAAAGTGTCGCCCATACTCAGGAATAATTAATTGAGAGCGCTCGGTATTGTATTCTAAATTTTCTACTAAATTCAAACTGGAAAGTTTATGATTATTACTAACAGGAAGTCTCCGTTATATCGCGCAAATTAAGAAATTTATTGCATTTATAGTGGATTTAGAGCGAAATTACTCCTTCCACTTTTGATACCTCTTCGTATTTCTCTATTACCGCATCCGGATTTTGTAAGGTAACGGTTATAGAAACACTGGTATACGTACCTTTTTTAGATTGTTTAGACTCAATTACTGCGCCCATATTATCAAAGATACCTGTTATATGTTCTATTTTATTGGTATCGGTGGGAACAATAAACTTGTATAGGTATTTAGATGGCCAAGAACTATTTTCTAAAAGTTGTGCTTTAAGTCTATCGTAAAACTCTTGTGATTTCTCCGCGTCCATTCTTTTTTTTTACAAATATAATCCGTTAAGTTTCTTTTTTTTCCCTTAAAGCGATTTCATTACTTTGTACCCTAAATACATTTTTTTGAGCATTAAAAAAATAGTGGTTACAGGTGCCCCCGGAACGGGTAAAACAGTCGTAATAGATAGCCTCGAGGCCAAAGGTTATCGCTGTTTTCATGAAATTATCAGAAGTATGACCGCCAAAGCCAAACTTGAGGGAACAAAGAAAACGCCTGTATCGAACCCCTTGGCTTTTGTAGACGACCCCCTTAAATTTAATCAACTCTTGTTGCAAGGGCGCTTAAGCCATTTTAAAGAGGCTCAAGATTTAGATACAGAAGTTAGTTTTTTTGACCGGGGCATGCCAGATGTATTGGCCTACATAGACTATTTTGAACAGTCGTATGGGCAAGATTTTATAAATACTTGTAAAAACCATAAATATGATGCCGTTTTTATAATGCCCCCTTGGAGAGAAATCTATGTCTCGGATAATGAGCGTTTAGAAACTTTTGACGAGGCGGAAAAATTGCATAAAAACTTAATGAATACCTATAAAGCTCTTGGCTACTCCCCTATTTTCGTTCCAAAAGCTTCAGTTTCTGAGCGTATTTCTTTTATCTTAAATGAACTAAAACATATTTAGTGCAAGAAGGGCTACAAACTATTCTTAAAAAATATTGGAGTTTTGACGCCTTCAAAGGCTCTCAAGAAATTGTAATTACCGCAATTCTTGATAAAAAAGACGTGCTTGCCCTAATGCCGACTGGGGGCGGAAAATCTGTTTGTTATCAGTTACCAGCTATGTATTTAGAAGGTATCTGTATCGTTATCTCGCCACTGGTCGCTTTAATTCAAAATCAAGTTGATAGCCTAAAAGAAAAAGGTATAAAAGCCATTGCACTTACCGGGGGAATTTCTTTTGATGACCTAAACGATTTATTGGATAATTGTATTTACGGCAACTATAAATTTTTATACTTATCCCCAGAAAGACTTCAGCAATCATTAATACAAGATCGTATTCAACAAATGAACGTGAGCCTTATCGCAATTGATGAGGCCCATTGTATTTCGCAATGGGGTCATGATTTTAGACCCGCTTACCTAAAATGTGCTTTATTAAAGACTCTAGCGCCAGGTAAACCAATCGTAGCCTTAACGGCAACTGCCACTAAAAAAGTGAGCGCAGATATTATTCGAAATTTAGAACTAGAGAACCCCTTAATTATAAAGGATTCTTTTGAAAGAAAGAACCTTTCTTTTGAGGTGAAGATTTTTGAAGACAAACGGTATCAATTAATTCGTCTTTTGAAACCCTTAGGTCAAAGTGGCATCGTTTATGTGCGCACACGAAAAATGACCATACAGATATCAGAGTTACTGCAAAATAAAAATATCAGTGCTACTTTTTTTCATGGTGGTTTGTCAACAACAACGAAAAAGAAAAAACTAACAGCGTGGCTAAATGGCAAAACCAAAGTTATGGTGGCTACAAACGCCTTTGGCATGGGTATCGATAATCCGAAGGTTAGAACTGTAATTCATTACCAACTGCCCGATAGCATTGAAAACTATTTTCAAGAGGCCGGCAGGGCCGGTAGAGACGGTAAACCTGCGAAAGCTATTATTCTCAGTAATTTAGAAGATAAAAAATGGGCAAAACAACAATTTGTTCAGTCCTTACCAGATGTCACATTTGTTAAATTACTGTATAAACGTTTAAACAGTCATTTTCAGATTGCTTATGGAGAAGGAAGCGGCGATACTTTCAGCTTAAACTTCAATTCTTTTTGCAGTAAATACGAATTGAATCAGCTACTGACCTACAATGGCCTTAGAATTTTAGATCAAAATTCGGTATTGAGCCTTTCAGAGAACTTTCAGCAAAAGACCACCTTACAGTTCACAACTAAAAAAGATATCCTTTTTGATTATTTACAAAGGCATTCTGATATTGCGCCTATCATACAGTCCATAATAAGAACATATGGTGGTCTATTTGATTTTGAAACAAAAATCAATCCTTTCCTTATTGCCAAGAAAACCAATATTCAACAAGAAAAGGTTATTCAGGTTTTAGAGAAATTGGAAAAAGATAACCTAGCAACCTACACAAGGACAAAAAACGATTTGGAACTTTCTTTTTTGGTACCAAGAGAAGACGACAAAACAATAAATGTATTTGCCAAAACAATAAAACTGCTAAACGATACCAAAACAGAAAACCTCAATCAAATGTTGCACTACATTGAAAACAAAACAACCTGTAGAAACGCATTCTTATTAAACTACTTTGGCCAGCAAACAGCTACCACCTGTGAAAAATGTGATATTTGCAAAAAAAATAGCACTTCAAAAAATATCGATTCGGGATTAAAGTCTGAAGTATTAATGCTCTTAAGCGGCCAAGCATTAAGCTCTAGAGCAATTATAGCAGAATTAACTAATGAGGAAAAACAAGTGCTGCAAACCATACAAGAATTATTGGAAGACGAATTGATACGAATAAACCATAAGAATGAATATGAAAGAATATAAGGAAAAGAGAAATCTACGGATTGTTTTTATGGGGACACCAGATTTTGCCGTAGCAGGTTTAAACGAACTTGTAACCGCGGGTTACCAAGTGGTTGGTGTAATTACCGCGCCTGACAGACCAGCGGGTAGAGGAAGAAAATTAAAGCAATCGGCTGTTAAAGCATATGCAGTATCTAAAGCAATCAAGGTATTACAGCCCACTAATCTAAAAAATGAAGTCTTTCTAGAGGAATTAAAATCCTTAAATGCCAACCTTCAAGTAATAGTTGCCTTTCGAATGCTACCAAAAGTAGTTTGGCAAATGCCTGAATATGGCACTTTTAATCTTCATGCCTCATTATTACCGCAGTACCGCGGTGCAGCCCCCATTAACTGGGCCATTATAAATGGAGAAACTAAAACCGGGGTAACAACATTTTTTATAGACGAAAAAATTGATACTGGAGAGATAATATTGCAAGAAGGTATCGATATTGGTGCTACTGAATCTGCTGGCGAACTTCATGATAAGTTGATGACCCTCGGGGCCTCTTTAATTTTAAAGACTGTAGCTAAAATAGAACGTAACGAAATAGCACTTGAGAAACAGCCGAATTTTAAAGATTTGAAAACCGCACATAAAATACATAGAGAGACTTGCGAAATAGACTGGTCAAAATCTTTGATTGAAATTTTCAATCACATAAGAGGTCTTAGCCCTTACCCCACTGCATGGACTACCTTATATAATGAAGAAGAAGAATTGCAACTAAAGGTCTTTAAAACAGAATTAGAGAAAGAAGACCATGATTACACCCCTGGTAAACTATTTGCCACTAAAAAGACCCTAAAGGTCGCTACCAAAGGAGGGTATTTAAAACTATTGGAAATTCAACTACCTGGAAAGCGAAAAATGAAAACGCAAGAGGTACTAAATGGCCTTCAACTATCAAAAAATGCATATGTCTGCTAAAGCCCTACTGTCACTAGGCTAAGGAAATTTGTAGAAAAACCTCACATTTATCAACAAACACCCTTAGTTATCAACAAAAACGCCAATTTCCCCTGATTTCACTTGCTTCCAATACAAATC
>CAYGUZ010000127.1:5441-6055 GCA_964353215.1 uncultured Flavobacteriaceae bacterium | reverse complement strand
TTTGTAGGGCGTTAGCGAATTCTTTACTTGAAAATTGCTTTCCCTTTTCATCCAATAATACAAGGACATCAGAAGTGGTGATTTTTTTGAGAATAAGTTCTCCTTCTTTCTGTTTTTGCTGTTCTTCCGAGAGGTTTTTGGCATTTTTAAGGTCAGGAATAATATGCAGCTCAAACTTAATATAATGGCCAAGTCTTTTTACATAATCTGCAATCAAGTTTTGTAATTCGGTGTTATCGGTTTTTCCTATAGCGATTAATTGTATGGTCACTGACTTTTATTATTTTTTCAAAAGTAGTATTTGTATGTGAGACGGTTTTCGATTCCGTTTTTAGTATTTTAGCTCAAATTCGATTGCAACAATGATTTCAGAGGCACAATTTCAAAATGAATTACGATTAATTATTGCAAATGCCATTCGCGAAGACGTAGGTGACGGAGACCATAGTTCACTAGCATGTATACCTGATTCCGCAACTGGTAAAGCTAAGCTTTTGGTCAAAGATACAGGTGTAATAGCAGGTATTGATTTTGCAAAACAAGTTTTTAAATATGTTGATGAAAATCTAAAAATAGAAGAACGTTTAAAAGATGGCGATGTGGTGGAACATGGA